>JACRGZ010000052.1 GCA_016234155.1 Nitrospirota bacterium
TATCCCCCCTTTTCTAAAGGGGGGATGGGGGGGATTATTTTCATCATCCTTTGTGAACTAGAAGTTCATGAGGGTTCACCTGAAAATCCCCCCTCACCCTTCCCCTCTCCCCTCAGGGGAGAGGGCAGGGGTGAGGGGTTTTCATCCTCCTAACCTTCTACATTAATTCCCTCGGGTCTGTAATTACTCCCCTGACTGCCGATGCTGCTACAGTAAGAGGGGAGGCTAAATATACCTGGGACTGTCTCGACCCCATACGCCCGGGGAAGTTTCTGTTTGTAGTGGATATACAGACCTCGCTCCCCTCAAGTCTTCCAAATGTATCCGTCGGACCTCCAAGACATGCGGCACATGATGCCCCGTCTGATATCTTTGCCCCGGCATTCTTCAAAACAGAATATACGCTCTCACCATCTATCATCTCCTCTTTAATGCGTCTTTCAACCTCAGTGGTGGCAGGTACAACATATGTGTCAACCTTGACGCTTCGTCCACGCAATATCCTTGCTGCTGCCTTAAAATCCTCTAACTTACCGCCTGTACAGGAGCCGATGTAACATCGGTCTATCTTCGTCCCTTGCACCTCTCTTACAATGGCCTTATTGTCCGGTGAGTGAGGTCTTGCCACAACAGGTTCAATGTTTTTCAGGTTATAAATCCTGGATGACTCATATCCTGCGTCGTCATCACCATAAACAACGTCCATGCCCTTTTTGGTTCTCTGTTTGATAAAGCGCAGGGTCTTATCGTCAGGCGCTATAATACCGTTCTTACCCCCGGCCTCTATAGCCATGTTACAAAGGGTCATCCGCTCTTCAATTGAGAGCCCTGATATACCGTCACCGGTAAACTCCATCGCCTTGTATGTTGCCCCGTCTACACCAATATCGCCGATGATATGGAGTATAAGGTCCTTAGCCATAAGATACGCCGGCATCTCACCTTCAAATATAAACCGGATAGTAGGAGGCACCTTTACCCAGAGCCTGCCGGCGCCCATTATAAAGGCTGCATCCGTATTGCCGATACCGGTGGCAAATTCTCCAAAGGCACCCGCGGTGCATGTGTGGGAGTCAGTGCCGAAGAGGACTTCACCCGGCCTCGTATGCCCTTCTTCAGCAAGCGCCACATGACATACTCCTTTGTAATACGGTGAACCAACGTCATAAAAATGTTTGATCCCTTGCTCAATAACAAATTCCCTCAGTATATCTATATTGCGCCGGGCGTATGTATCCTGCGTAAATATATAGTGATCAGGGATAATAACAACCCTCTCACGATCCCACACCTTAGCATCCTTGCCGAATTCTCTTTTGAATATCTCTATAGTTCCTGGACCGCAGACGTCATGGGTCATCAGGACATCCACGTCGATCCAGATATTGTCACCCGGAGACACCTGCCTTTTCCCAGCATGTCTCCCCAGTATCTTTTCTGTCAGTGTCATGCCCATAGTGCCTACTCTGAAATCCTAAATCCTAATATCTAAATCCTAAACAATATCAAATGACAAAATTCCAAATCCAAAACATTGAGGCTCTTGCAAAAGTACTGAAAACGCTATAATTGTCATGATGACCCTGAAATAATTCTGAAATGAATTCAGGACAGGGTGACAAATTGAGACTTTTGCAAAAAGCTCTATTTGTAACATTTGAATTTTGGATTTGTTTAGGATTTAGATATTAGAATTTAGTATTTTACCCCTCCCTTTTTATACGCCAGCCTGTTTAACGCATTCAGATACGCCTTGGCGCTCGCAACAATAATGTCCGTGTCTGCCCCCTGCCCCACTACTGTCCTTCCGCCCTCTTCTAACCTTACTGTCACTTCGCCGAAGGCGTCAGTGCCGCCTGTTATGGCCTTTACCTCATATGAGAGGAGGTGACTGGCCGTCTCTGTTATCGTCTTTATAGTCCTGTATGTGGCATCTACAGGGCCATCTCCTGCAGAGACATTTTTTATACTCGTACCCTCTATTTCAAGCTCTACAGTCGCAGTAGGTGTGGTATCACTCCCGCTCTCAACATATATATGTTTCAATACATACCTCTCTGGAATACGATATATCTCATCTGTTACAATAGCGTCTATGTCCTCCTCAAAGACCTCCTTTTTCTGATCTGCAACCCTCTTGAATCTTTCAAACGCCTTATTTATCTCCTCATCCGTTAGACTGAAACCCATCTCGGAAAGTTTATTCTTAAAGGCATGCCTGCCCGAGTGTTTTCCAAGCACTAATTTGTGAGTGGATATTCCAACTGACTCCGGAGTCATTATCTCATATGTCCGCTTGTCCTTTAATAACCCATCCTGATGTATACCAGCCTCATGGGCAAAGGCGTTCGCCCCGACTATCGCCTTATTTGGTTGTACTACCATACCTGTTATGGTACTGACCATCCTGCTTGCCTTGTATATCTCATGGGTGTTAATGTTCGTGTCCGCATTAAAAAACTGCCCCCTTGTCTTTAAGGCCATTACGACCTCTTCGAGAGAGGCATTTCCGGCCCTCTCTCCTATTCCGTTTATTGTACACTCTACCTGCCCTGCGCCTGCCAGGACTGCTGATAAGGAATTGGCAACAGCAAGGCCTAAATCGTTATGACAGTGGACACTGATCACGGCTTTGTCGATATTGGGCACCTTATTTATGATCTGGCTTATTAATTCACCAAACTCAGCAGGGAGCGCATAACCAACTGTATCCGGAATATTAATGGTTGCAGCCCCGGCCTTTATAGCTGCCTCTATAACAGTGCATAGGAAATCCATATCACTGCGGGAGGCATCTTCCGCTGAGAACTCTACGTCATCCGTAAACTGTCTTGCGATCTTCACCGCAGCAACAGCCGCCTCAAGTACTTCCTCCCTGCTCATCTTGAGCTTCCTCAGCATATGTATCTCTGAAGTAGCAATAAATGTATGTATCCTTGATCTCTCTGCAGAAGATACTGCATCTGCCGCCCTCTCTATATCCTCTTTCCTTGCCCTCGCAAGTCCGGCAATAACAGAACCCTTTACCTCTTGTGCAATAAGTTTGACACCTTCAAAATCATCCTCTGACGCTATAGGAAACCCTGCCTCTATAATATCCACATTAAGCTTTGCCAATTGTCTTGCAACTGTAAGCTTCTCCTCCTTATTCATACTTGCCCCCGGGCACTGCTCGCCATCTCTCAGGGTAGTATCAAATATTTTTATCCTTCGCAATATCCGGCGCAATGACATATAATGGTAAATTATCCGTTTGCTATAGCCATAATAATGGCATCTGATTGGTTTAGTCTATATGCTATATGATAGTATGTCCTTGAGTCAAGTGTAATTGCCGGAAATTCCCGGGAACTTAATATATAGTAGGGTTGACTCAGTCTCCTTCTCCAAACGCACCTACGTTCACCGTTGCAAACAAAATGTTGTTTTGTTAATATAAGCCTATGGCTTATCAAGACCTGCTCAATCGGGTAAGTGTGGACCCCAATATATGCGGGGGGAAACCTTGTATTCGGGGAACACGAATATACATCTCCATTATACTCGATGGCTTGGCAGAAGGCTTGACTCCGGACCAGATCATCGATCACTACCCGCAGTTGACTATCGAAGACATCCGGGCTGCTCTGGCCTATGCGGCAGAGATGGCTCGAGAGAACATATGGAAGGTAGCTGAAAGGTCGTGAAGTTAAAGCTTGACGAAAATCTCTCACGCCACCTTAAAGAGAGCCTGAGTGATTTACAACACGACATAACAACGGCAGCATCCGCCTCATCATGTTCATGATAAACTGGGAGGGATCTGCTCTTTCACCGGGGACCTGGAGGATTTTATCAACCTTGTAAAGGATGCTATCTCCTAATCCCTCCTTCCCATCTTAAATTCCGGAGATACCCTCTCTAATCGGTAGTCATATTTAACCCCTGGCTTTGTAGTATTGTCAGTAAACCTGTATAGGAAGATGTCCCTGTCATCCCGGCCAAAATATGGGATCAGGCTGGTGATGGCAGTATAGTTATCCTTCCCCTTTTCTGCACGATGGAGGATAAAGCCCTTTACTTTACCTTTGCCCTGCCAGGTTAACACTAAACGGTCTGATTCATCTGTGACCATTAAATCAGTAGTTGATGTGGATGTGGTTTCCGTATCCTCCACCCTGCTACCCAGGATAATTTTGCCCTTGGCGTCCTCAATGCTGACAGATAAGGACGAAGGACCATTACCATGGAGTGATTCGAAATACTCCTCCCCCTTGATGGGGGAGGCAGGGTGGGGGTGACAAGTAGTGTCATCGCGGGGATCAGATGGAGGAAAAACGAGAAATTATCATGCCATTGTTTACTTCTCATCTTTTATAAGATATTCGTCTTTGATCTTTTTTATTATATCTTCTAATAATGTAGGCCTTAAGAAAAGTGTCGTCTTCTCTGGGAGATTATTTAACAATTCTATAACCTCTCCTGGTATCCTAACCTTTTTGCGAATTGCTCTCAAGATTATACCTATTGTCCCATGCACTTTGTAGCCAAGCCCTTCGCCTACCAGACGTGCTGCACCATCATCCGTAAGAAAAATGGCCTCTGGGGTTTCCTGCATTAAGATCAAAGACTCCATCTCCCCTTTATCAAGAGAAAGCGCTCTGGATAGCACTAATAACTGTGGCTCCGGGGGAGAAATTATATCAATGACTTTAAAGACAACCTCAGGGTGCTGTAAGGCCTCTGGCCTGTGAATTGAGATTTCTGTATGAACAGTTTTAGAAATAATTAAGGGATTAAAATCTGATAGAAGGTTTAAACTATCTAATTCGGCAAGGTGGATAATTGGACCTGCATCAGCAATGGCAACTGTTTTACTCTCACTCTTTGCCATGAAGTCCCCATTCGACATCTTCCCGGATAAACTTATCCATCAATTCAATCTTGTGGGAATCCAGGAAACGTCGCAGGGCCTCTAAAATTATATCATCTTCACTCCGGAACCAACCTTTATCAACAAGGGATTTAACCTCATGATATAGTTGGTCTGGTAGTTATGTGCATATTGACTTCATAAATTTCACTTAATTTTATTGTCTATTTTATCTTTTATCATTAATAATAGTCAACTAATTACTTTGTAGTCAACAGACACGGCATAAACGAGTCAGTATGCAATACCGCGGTTTGTATTGAGACTAAGAACATTATCTTCTTATAGGAGGTTTATAGGGCTCCAAAAAAAGATTCTAAGGTTAAATATTAAGGGAGAAATGCCATAACTGTCGTTACTGTAGATGTTGAGCATTAATTTGCAATCCACATTGGATTTGGTTAAACTATTTATAGATTTCAAACAATTCAGACCAATTTGTATTTGTGTTTGCTAAAGATAAGAATCTGGATAAGGTGAAAATTAAATTTGGGAAATAGCGAATGATACGAAAACTTAGAATCTATCTTGATACATCAGTGCCAAATGCATACATAGATGACAGAAATTCTATGCGCCAGGAGTTGACAAAGGTATTTTGGAATAGACTTGATCAATATAAAGTCTTCA
>JACRGZ010000051.1 GCA_016234155.1 Nitrospirota bacterium
AAAGCCTTAGAGAGAAGTTTACTTTTTAAATATTTTAACCCATTGGGTTAAATGTCTATTTTCATAAGCATTGCTAAAAGCCAATGGTAACAAGGCGTAGCAGGGAACTATGTTCAATTTGGTGCAAGATTCAGGTATTATGTCATTCCCGAAGTGTTTTATCGGGAATCTGGTTTATAAGCCATATCCCCGATAAAAGCATTCGGGGATGACAACTATTTTATATCGTTTAACTTTGCAATTAAGCAGTAGAAATAGATAACCATTATGGTAAGGTTATTGCAGAGAATATAAGCAGGTGTCACCTCATGGGCTATAACTGTGCGGTGACATCCTGAGTTTATCGAAGGATTGACAAGATAAGTTGGTAAACGGTATAAATTACAGAATAAACATTATAGCTTGGGAAGGATGAATAATGGGAAAAACTGGGTCTGAAGAGCTGGAGATGGAAGGGTTAAAAGAGCAACTCCGTAAGGAATCAAGAAAACTAAAACTTAACTTCAATGAGCTAAAGAGTGGTGGCTTTATTAAACAGACCCAGAAAGACCTATTTACAGTACGTCTGCGTTGCCCTGGAGGTAAGGTAACCAGTGATAGGTTGAGAAAGGCATCTGAGATTGCAGACAAATATGGTCGTGGAGAAGTCCATATATCTGTCCGTCAATCTATCGAGGTACCCTATGTACATTATAGGGACTTTGATGCCGTTGCAGAATCATTGAGAGAGATTAACTGGGCGGTTGCATCATGTGGCCCGCGAATCCGTGTCCCTACTGCCTGTGCCGGCTGTACATATAACCCCAATGCCCTAACAGACACCCAGTGTATATGTGCTGAAGTGGACCGCCGTTTCTTTGGAATGGAGACCAAACACCACAAGTTCAAGGTCTCTTTTTCGGGTTGTCCGATTGATTGTTTCCGTACCCGCGAGATGGACCTCGGTTTTCAGGGGGTATTGGAGCCCCATCTTATAGAGGACGAGTGCAATGGTTGTGAGCTCTGTGTCAAGGGTTGCGAGGAAGGCGCTTTGCGGATGGAAGGCGACCTTCCTGTGAGGGACTGGGATAAGTGTATACATTGCGGGGACTGCGTGAAGGTCTGCCCTCTCGACGCTATGGTGAGCAAACGGACCGGATGGCTTGCCCGTGTGGGTGGGAAACATGGCAAGCATCCATACTTCTCGTATGAGGTGGCAAACTTCCTGACCGATGAGCAGGTTTATGTCCTCATTGAGAAGACCCTGTACTGGTACAGGGATAATGCGATAGGGCGTGAGCGCATTGGCGGCGCTATAGAACGGTTGGGGCTCGACAGGTATATTGACGAGGTGGTTGTTCCACTGGGGTTAGAGGCGGTCAGGGATCCAAAAGGGAGACAAAAATACTATGCGAAGGGAAACTTCTATGGCAAATAAAAATGAAGCGATAGTTCCGGACGACAAGCTCGATTTACAGGGTGTCCTCTGTCCAATCAATTTTGTCAAGACAAAATTAAAGCTTGAAGAGATGGATGTGGGACAGGTTCTTGAGGTCATTCTTGACGATGGGGAGCCTATGCGTAATGTCCCCCGGAGTGTAAAGGCAGAGGGTCACCGTATTATCGGCGTGGAAAAGCTGGCTGACAGCACTTATAAAATACTGATCCGTAAAGATGCCGAATAGTATTTATTTTCAGGTGAACCCTCATGAACTTCCAGTTCACAAAGGATGATGAAAATAATCCCCCCCATCCCCCCTTTAGAAAAGGGGGGTAAAAGTCCCCCTTTTTCAAAGGGGGGATAAGTCCCCCTTTTTTAAAGGGGGATTTAGGGGGATTATGGGGATAAGTCCCCCTTTTTTAAAGGGGGATTTAGGGGGATTATGGGGTAAGGGGGGATTTGAAAGAGGTATTTTCAGGTGACCACTCTATGAATATCGTTATCGTCGGCGCCGGAGCCGTTGGCGGCTACTATGGCTCACTCCTCTGGAAGGCCGGTATAAAGGTCTCCTATCTTGTTACACAGAGGAGTCTTCCCATTATCCGGAGTAAGGGATTAACGGTAAAGAGCAAGGGTGAGGTATGGACATTTAAACCGTCAGTATCTGTAAATCCGGCAGAGCTGATGCCATGCGACCTTATAATTATTGCTGTAAAACGATTTGATACAGAAAAGGTCATTGACGCCCTCCAGCCGGTTATCAATGAAAATACCGTAGTCCTTCCACTGCAAAACGGTATTGACAGTGAGGAGGAGATACTGAAACGCCTGCCCGGCATTAAGGCGCTGGGGGGCGTTGCATTTTTAGCTGCAAAGTTGGAGGAGGCGGGTGTAATCGCCCACCTTGGCGCCGGCGCTGTGAGCATTGGCGAGCTTGACGGGAGCGAAAGTGGGCAGCTTCAGGCTGTAGTCAATTTATTTAAAGATGCCGGTATCCCTGTAAAGCCCTCAAAGGATATTTACAGGGCCAAGTGGCAGAAACTGTGCTGGAATGCAGTATTTAACCCGCTGTCTGTCATTTTAAATGGTCCTGTCGACTGTATACTTGATTCAAAGGATGCATTAGATATTGCATATAAGATATTTGATGAGATCAGGGCATTATCAGAGAAAAGAGGTATCGTACTTGATACAAATTTAATGGATGAGCAAATCTCTGTCACACAGAAACTAAGAGGATTTAGCACCTCGATGTATGAAGACTTCTCCCATGGCAAGCCAACAGAGATTGACTACTTTAATGGTTACGTGTGCAGGGAGGGGGCAAAGTATAATGTCCCAGTCCCTGTGAACTGCACTATCACCGCCCTTGTAAAGGCTATATTATCCCGTTGACACTGCTTACCTTTTTCTGTTACAACTAAATGCGACAACAAATTAAGATTTAACATCTTTGTGGTCGAATTTACCCTGAGTACTTCGAAGGGGCTCATGGCGCTTTTTAACTATACATCAAGAGAAATAAACGCAAAGATAGTATACTACGGCCCTGGTCTTTCCGGAAAGACGACAAATATAAAACACGTCTATGAAAAAATAGCCCCGGAGAAGAAGGGTAAACTTATCACCCTTCCGACTTATACTGACAGGACGCTGTTTTTTGACTTCTTTCCCCTGGAGGCCGGGGAGATAAAAGGGTATAAGATGCGGTTTCATCTTTACACTGTACCAGGTCAGGTATTTTATAATGCTACGAGAAAGCTTGTGCTGAAGGGCGCTGATGGTGTGGTCTTTGTTGCAGATTCTCAGGAAGATATGATTGACTCTAACATGGAGAGTCTCTATAACCTGCGGAGGAACCTTGCCGATCACGGGATAAACTTAGATGACTTCCCGTTCGTGATGCAGTATAACAAGAGAGACCTTCCCAATATTCTTTCTATGGAGGCCCTTAATAAGGTGCTTAATCCTCAGGGTGTCCCGTTTTTTCCTGCCGCTGCCTCGACAGGAGAGGGTGTGCTTGAGACACTCACATCTGTCAGCAGATTAGTACTGGTAGACCTGAAAGAGATGATTGAGACAGGGCGGCCACGAAACAGGATGCCGGTGCCGGCCGATTTAAAAGCGCCTGCTTCCCCATCCGTTGTTGACATGGAGTCCCGGAAGGAGAAAAGAGAGGACCTGAGACATTGGGTGGAGGAGGAAGGTCTTTCCGGTGAGGCTGAGAAACGGGAAGAGGGACGTGTTTATGCAGCTCAGCCAGGTCAAGAGAGGATTGAGCTCGGCAAGCCTGTGCCTGAGGTATCAAAATATACCGAGACAGTTATGGAGGGGGTATTTGATGTGGCATTGAACCTGAAACTCCGGGTTGTTACTTCTAAAGAGGGGGGCAAGATCAGGGTAAAAGATATAGAGGTCTCGGATTTTGAACCTAAGGAGATAGAGGTAGAAGAAATATCAAATATCAAAAGTCAAAAATCAAAATGAAAGGTCAAAATGTAAAAAGAATTAAATATAGAGGCTCTTGCAAAAGTATAAAAATGTTGTCATTCCCGCATGGTTTAAGCGGGAATATAGTGTTTTATTACAGAAAATCATATCCGTCCCCGAGTGTTTCTATCCCCGATAGAAGCACTCGGGGACGGATAGAAGATTTC
>JACRGZ010000010.1 GCA_016234155.1 Nitrospirota bacterium
AAAAGTATAAAAATGTTGTCATTCCCGCATGGTTTTAGCGGGAATCTAGTGTTTTATTACAGAAAATCATATCCGTCCCCGAGTGTTTCTATCGGGGATAGAAGATTTCGGGGATGACACAGACTTTTGCAAGAACCTCAGGGTTATTTTGCTGTGTATGTCAACCTGGCAAGCTCCATTACATCCCTGAGCGGCATCCCTGTCTCCATAGCTATCTTCCTGCAGTCCTCATATTCAGGTGAAATGCTGCGCACGCCATTCTGATCACTTGCTATCTTTACCCTCACTGTCCCATAGGGGAGTTCCACCTCTTTTATCTCACGTGTCAGGATAGAGCGGACCATCTTACTGATCCTCACACCTATTGTTGTAGTCTCTTTAAATACCAATCTCCTGATATTATCTAAGTGTTCTAATTTTGTTATTGTGCTGAGCATGTGGGCCGGCCTGCTCTTTTTCATTACAGTTGGGGTAATATAGACATCAAGGGCTCCTTCTTGAAAGAGTCTATCTATTATGTATTCATATATCTGTGGGTTCATATCGTCTATGTTCGCCTCTATAAGGAATACCTCGTCCATATCGTATGTATCTCCATCTTCACCGATAAGCACCCTTAAGATATTTGCCTTTTCATTGAGCTCCCATCCCCCGGCCCCATATCCAATATTGGAGAGTTTCATCTCAGGCAGAGGTTGAAATGAAGAGGCGATGGTTGTGATAATTGCCGCGCCGGTCGGCGTGGTAAGCTCTCTTTCTACACCACTTGAATATACAGGGACACCCTTCAACAGCTCTGCGGTTACAGGGGCAGGAACGGGGAAAAGGCCGTGCGCTATCTCTACGCTGCCGCTTCCGGTATCTATTGGGGAAGAGATGACCTTATCTATGCCCAGCAGATGAAGGGCATAGACTGACCCGACTATATCCACTATGGTATCTATATGACCTACTTCATGGAAGTGCACTTCTTCTACCAGGCAGTTGTGCACTGTTGCCTCGGCCTCGGCAAGCCGCTGGAAGATTGAAAGGCTTCTATTTTTTATCGCATTTTCAAGTCTACTCTCTGAGATTATCTCACGCAGGTCTTTTAACGGCCGTCCAGGGAGGTCAGGGCCCTCGGCTGCCACATCCACCTTGGCGGCCTTTATCCCCTTCTTTAATACAGTTGAGGCGGTTATTGTGTATCCATCCAAGTTAAGTTGGGCAAGCCCGTTTTTCAATTTATCAAAAGGGGCACCGGCGTCAATTAATGCACCCAGGATCATGTCTCCGCTGATGCCGCTGAAGCAGTCGAAATAGGCTGTTTTCATCTGGGAATAATCCCACCCTAATTTCTATAGGGTCAAGGGTTGCCCTACTCTCCAATCATGTTTATCTTGTGCGCTATGCAGGCGGCGCCGAAGCCGTTGTCTATATTCATGACTGCCACGCCTGCTGCACAACTATTGAGCATGGTAAGGAGCGCCGCTATGCCGCCAAAACTCGCCCCATATCCGCTGCTTGCAGGGACGGCAATCACAGGTTGTGCGGCAAGTCCGCCAACAACACTTGCAAGGGCGCCATCCATCCCGGCAACCACGATAATCACACGTGCCTTCAGGATAGCCTCACGGTTGTCCAGCAATCTGTGGATACCTGCAACCCCGACGTCATATAGGGTATCTACCCTGCTGCCAAGGACATCAAGAATAGCATGGGCCTCCTCTGCTACAGGTACATCAGAGGTGCCCCCGCTCACGATAAGTACTGTCCCTTTTGTCATCCCCCTCTTTCGGTGAAGTATAGTGACCACTCTGCCGTGCTCATTGTACTTCGCCCTTTTATCTAATGCCCTAAGAGCGCTGAATATATCCTGCCCCGCCCTGGTAGCTATAATATCCCCCTTCTTGTCAAGTATCCGTTCGGCTATCTTTACCACATGGTCTACCTTCTTTCCCTCGCTGTAGATCACCTCGGGCATCCCCTGTCTTAGGTGCCTGTGGTGGTCTATCCTGGCAAAATCAAGGTTCTCATACGGCAGGTGCCGCAGGCGCTCGAGTGCCTTCTCCACGCCAAGTCTTCCTGACTTTACTGATCTCAGTATCTTCTCTATCTCTTCAGGCTTCATCTGAAAATAACCCCAAATTTGTCATTCCCGCATGTCTTAAGCGGGAATCTGGTTTTAAACCATATCCCCGATAGAAACATTCGGGGATGACAGTTATTAAGTTGCTGGGCTATTTTCATCCTCCTTTGTAAGCCCACGGCTCATGACGGTTCACCTGAAAATAACCTCATCCCCACCCTATCCCTCCCCTTGAAGGGGAGGGGATTACTTCTTACCTCTTACTTCTAACCT
>JACRGZ010000054.1 GCA_016234155.1 Nitrospirota bacterium
AACCGTGCCTGTCCAACCTTGTCGTCTGTCCTGCAGAGCGGCTTGCCGTATGTGCGCGTTATCTCTTCTTCCGCTATCTTCAGTGCACCGTCTACCGAAACGTCCGCAAGGGCAGCTAAATATCCTGATGCATCGATAGGACTCACATAATTTAATATATCGATATATCCAATACGGAGCTCTTCTGTATATTTAAACTTTCTGAGCACATCAAGTTTTTCAGCGTATGCGCCGCACTGCTCTATCATAGAACACAGCTCTTCCCGCATTTTTTCCTTAGACCTCTTTTTCAGCATCTCTTCCGGATCTAAGAACAGGTCTACGATTTCAGGGTGTCTTATCACAATCTTTGAAAGATACTCGCTGCTGCTGAATAGTTTTATGACAGATTCAATCGCCTGTTGATTCTCCTCAAAGAATGAGTAGAGGGTCGCCCTTGCACCTACAGTATCTATAAGGGCATCCAAATTATTCAGTGCAAGGTCAGGGTCAGACGAGGCGGTAATATGGGAGAAAAATGCCGGGAATATACGAAGGAATATCTGACGGCTCCTTGGTGTCTGATGACTGAACAGCGCCCCTTCCCGCAGTAAAACGATATTCCTGTATGCCTTCCTGGGGTCTCTGAAATTATACTTAGAGAGGATAAGTACTGCCTCATCCTCTGACACGACATCACTTATTATGACCTCGCTGTCACTTGCCTCTTCATGCCCTATCTCAACCCCCTTCTTTGTGAATAGGTCATCATATATCCTTCTAACCGATTGCGTATAGGAAGTGTAGTCCTTAAGTAACTGTTCAAATGCCCTGTATTTACCCTTATCCTTATAACCTGCCCGCTTCGCCAAGGCATTTAAATCACCGGTATCTGACGGCATAACGTAGGTCTGGCGCTCTCCTACCATCTGTATCATATGCTCAACCCTTCGAAGCCACTGGTATGCCTTAGATAAGCTGTCCTCTTCGTCATAAGATATTAATCCCTTTTGTGCCAGCCTGTGAAGGGCACGCAGGGTATTTCTCTCCCTGATCCACGGTTCTTTCCCTCCATAGAGGAGCTGCAATGCCTGGACAAAAAATTCTATCTCCCGTATACCCCCATAACCCAGCTTGACATTGCGCACGTCCTTCCCTTTCACAGCAATACTTTTATCAATTTTACCCTTCATCTCCCTTATCTCATCTATGGATGTAAAATCCAGATATTTCCTGTAGACAAAGGGCTGGATCATTTTGAGAAAGGCCTTCCCAAGCTCATCATCCCCGGCAACAGGCCTTGCCTTCAACAGCGCCGCCCTCTCCCATGTCTGTCCCCATGACTCATAATAGACCTCATAACTCCTCAGTGAGGAGGATAGATCACCCCTCTCCCCTTCAGGCCTGAGCCTCGTGTCAACACGGAATACAAAGCCCTCCTCTGTAGTTGCCCCTATTACCTGAGAAATCATCTCAGATAGTTTTACAAAATACTGGTGGTTTGTCAGCAGTCCGGAGGCCGTCTCACCCTTTTCAGATGTATAGAGAAACATGATGTCTATGTCAGAGCTGTAGTTTAACTCCTCCCCCCCGTGTTTCCCCATCCCGATGACGGTAAAGGCACATTTATGTGTATTGCCGTCCTTATCTGTCCACATTGGGGACCCATATCTCTTGTCCAAATCCCTGTTGCAGATCTCATAAGCGATTTGGATGGATATATCTGCAACAGTGGATATCTCCTGCGTAATCTCGGCGAGGGTCCCATATCCGAGCATGTCCCGCAATGCAATCCGGACATATTCCCTTTTCCTGAACCTCCTCAAGAGTGATTTGACTTCTTCTATGGAGGTCTTGTGAGATATCTCTTTGCGGAGATATTCAAGTCCGGATTCCCTGTCAATAGACCGTCTTAAAAGATCAGGGGTTGAGAGCCACAGGAGATATTCCTGGGGCGCTGAAAAGAGGAAATTCGACAGATACTGACTGCTGCCAAATAAGAGCAAAAGTACAGGAAGGACATCCTTATGTGAGGATAAAAATAAAAAAACCTTCTCCTTCTCCTCATAATATGAGACAAACCGCTCAAGATTGTTGAGGGACATGTCAGGGTCAGGCGTGTCTATCGCTGACTCAAGTATTGAAGGCAGAAGCCTGTCAAAAATATGAGGTTGCACAATATCACTCCGGAGGAGCTGGAGGTTTCCGGCCGCCCTGCGGCAGTCGGTAAAGCCAAGGTTAGAAAGGCCAAAGTTAGAAAGAATAGACGAGAGTTTTTCTAAGTCATCAAAATTATTCCTGATCTCCTTGATGATTTTTTTCAAGTAAGATTATGCTTTTCTCACCCTCCCCCTCACCCCCTCCCATCTTTCCAAGTTGGGGAGGGGGGAATAGAAGTTAGAAGTAAGACTAAATCTAACATCTAACGTCTTACTTCTTTCCTCTAACTTCTATCTCCCCGCCCCTTGTGGGAGGGGATTAAAGCTTGCCCCCGAAGTATTTATCGGGGGGGGAGGGGGATTATTGAGATCAAACAAACAGGGTTATATCCGCATCTATCGCATACTCAAGGAATGCTGCAGCGCCGCACACCTCTGTCCCCTCAATGAGGTCTTCTTTCTTTACCCCCATCACATCCAGGGTCATCTGGCACCCTATCAGCTTCACCCCTGTTTCCATGGCGATATTAAGCAGGTCTTCAATGGTCGGAACGTTCACCCTGGCCATCCAGCTCTTCATCATCCTGGTTGCCATAGCAGTCATACCTGGCAGCGCCCCGATAATATTCGGCACAGGGATCGGCATAGCCGGGTTTGCAAGGGATGGGACCTTCAGGTTCTTATTTTTCTTCTTATTTATGATGTCAAGCCCGTAAAATGTAAAGAAGATTGAACACTCAATATCCATAGCCGCTGCAGTAGTAGCCAGTATCAGAGGTGGGTAAGCCATATCCAGCGTCCCCTTTGAGGCCACAATGGCCATCCTCTTTTTCCGTTCAGCCAAAAGTTTTTTAAGTTTTTCTTCTACTATTGTTTCAATAAATTTTCTGTCCTGTTCTGTGACTGACATGTAAACCTCCTCATTTAAATACTAAATTCTAATATCTAAATCCTAAACAAATCCAAATTACCAAATTCAAATGTTCAAAACTGTTTTGATCATTTGAATTTCTGTCATTTGATATTGTTTAGAATTTAGGATTTCGTATTTAGGATTTCTTTCCACCTATTTTAGTTTCCTGATAAGGAATCTGTAACACCCGTCTTCATGTACCGTCTCTAAAAGTTCCTGGCCGGCATGGTTAGCCCATGACTGTATATCTTTAACAGAACCGGGGTCTGTTGCGATCATCTCCAGTATCTCTCCTGTCGCCATCTTGCTGATGGTATTTTTGGTCTTTAACACTGGCATCGGACATGAGAGTTTCCTACAGTCAAGTACCTGATGCGGTTTATATTTCATCTGAAAATACCCCTTCAAATCCCCCCTTACCCCATAATCCCCCTAAATCCCCCTTTAAAAAAGGGGGACTTAACCCCCCCTTTTCTAAAGGGGGGATGGGGGGGATTATTTTCATCATCCTTTGTGAACTGGACGCTCATGACGGTTCACCTGAAAATCCCTCTTGAAACCAGGGTCATGGGGCAAGGGTCATGGGTCATGTCCAT
>JACRGZ010000053.1 GCA_016234155.1 Nitrospirota bacterium
CGTTTATTTCAGGAGGCCATTTTACTTTTGGATATTTTGTTGCCAGGTATGGCCTGCAATACGTCGCGGCGTATGAGGGCTTTGCTCCTAACGCGGAGCCTGGCCCGAGGGCGATAACTGGGCTTATCGATAAGCTTAAGGCTTTAGGTACAGGGTATGTTTATTACGATGAATTGCTTGATCCTAAAGTGTCGCGGGTGATCTCCCAGGAAACCGGGGCAAAGATCGCGTTGCTTCACGCGGGGCACAATGTTTCAAAGGACGAGCTTAAAAGAGGCGTTACTTTCTTAGAAATCATGGAAGAGAATTTGAAGAATTTAAAAGCCGGGTTGGCGTGCTCATGAAAATAATAGAAGTAAAAAAATTAGGCGTTAAATATGGCGGGATCGGTGTGCTCTCAGGCCTGAGTTTTGATATAGAAGAGGGCGATTACATCGGGATCATCGGCCCTAATGGTTCAGGTAAGACCACCCTTCTTAAATCTATCCTTGGTATTGTCCGCCCGGACAACGGCTCAGTCCGCATCTTCGACTGTGCGTGTCATAAACTCCGCTGCCATCACAAGGCAAAGATAGGTTATATCCCGCAGAAGGGACAGATTGACCCTAACTTTCCTGTAACGGTGAGGGAGACGGTGATGATGGGAAGGTACAGCTCTATTGGTCTGCTCAGGCGTCCTACCGGCAGGGACATGGATCTTGTGATAGATGCACTGAGGGAGGTTGGAATGGAGGGGTATATCGCCGCACCTTTGGGACATCTCTCAGGCGGCCAGCAGCAGAGGGTCCTGATTGCCCGCGCACTTGTTCAGCAGCCGGAGGTATTGTTGATGGATGAGCCCACCACCGGTATAGATACCCCTACCCAGCACAGCATTATAAAACTTATCTCAAACCTGCAAAAAGACCTTGCCCTTACGGTATTGCTCGTCACCCATGATATAAATATGATAATCCCCTATGTCGATATGATGGCGTTGATCAATACTAAGTTATACGCCGTTGGTAAACCATCAGAGGTGCTGCATGAAAAAACCCTCACAGAGATATACGGCAAACAGGTCATCGTCACCACAAAAGAGGGGGGGACGTATGTAATAGTCGGAGACTACCATTATGTTTGACGGCTATCGGGGCTTTTTGCGAGGTTGTCATGTTTGAGATGCTCTCTTATGAGTTCATGCAGAGGGCGCTCATCGCATCCGTTATAATCGGCCTTGTATGTTCCATCATAGGCGTCTTTGTCATCCTGCGAAACCTCACATTTATAGGGGCAGGGACCTCCCATGCCGCATTTGCAGGTGTCACACTTGGCTATCTTATCAATCAAAACCCCCTCTCCTTAGCCGTATTGTTCAGCCTTATAACAGTCTGGGTTGTCGGTTTTCTGAGCAGGAGGGGACACTTAAAGCTGGATGCATCTGTCGGGATATTCTACTCTCTCACAATGGCGTTGGCAGTGCTGTTTATCGGTCTCATGAAGGTCTACAACGCCGAGGTCTATGGATATCTCTTCGGGAGCATACTGTCTGTAACCCAGTCAGATATGCTTATAATCCTCGTCCTGGGATTTATCGTGTTATCCCTCGTGTATCTCTTTTTCAAGGAATTCCATTTCATCACATTTGATGAAGAGATGGCTAAGGCAAGCGGCATAGCGGCTGACTGGCTCTCATTCCTCATGCTGACCATGATAGCCCTTACCATTGTAATATCTCTCAAATCGGTAGGCGCCATCCTGGTGTTTGCGCTGATTGTAACGCCTGCTGCTGCGGCATATCAATTGACATACAGCATGATAAGGATGTTCTCCTACTCAATCGTGATAGGCATAGGCTCATCAGTCGGCGGGGTGTTCCTCTCTTACTGGCTTGACCTCCCTTCGGGGGCTACAACGGTGCTGTTTGTCTCTGCAATATTCTTTCTCTCTGTTATCTTTTCTCCCAAGAGGGGGCGCCTTACATCTATCTGAACAATGTTAAAGCAGATTATGCAAACAATATTTGTAAAAGTTCAGCTAACCGCAGAGACGCAGAGGCGCTGAGTATGGAAATTAATCAAATAACAGAAAAGATAATTTTCTCTGCGTCTTTGCGTCTCTGCGGTGAACTATTACCAATATTTATATCCTTTCTCCTTATCTTCCTGCTATCCGGCACTGCTTGCGAACGGGCCACAGAAAATGTGAATGCAGGTGTTAAGGATGTGACAGATCATCAACCCGTCTATGGCGACACCCTGGTAGAAGGCACCATAGGTGAGCCGAGTATCCTTATCCCGATGCTTGCAGGTGACAGCGCCTCTCACGCCGTGGCAGGTCTCATCTTCAATGGTCTTGTAAAGTATGACAAGGACCTGACCATCACCGGAGACCTTGCAGAGTCATGGGATATATCAAAGGACGGTCTCACAATAACCTTTCGTTTAAGGAAGGGGGTCAGATGGACGGACGGGGTTGAGTTTACAGCAGAGGATGTCCTCTTTGGATATAAGACAATAATAGATGAGAAAACCCCCACCGCCTATTCAGAGGACTTTAAACAGGTGAAGAAGGCAGAGACGCCGGATAAATACACCTTCCGTATTACATACGATAAACCCTTTGCACCTGCATTAAGCAGTTGGGGAAACCTCCCTGTACTGCCGAAACACCTCCTTAAAGACAAGGATATTACAAAGAGTGAGCTTGGGAGAAATCCTGTAGGGATGGGCCCGTTCAAGCTTACAAAATGGGTGCCGGGCCAGGAGGTCGTTCTTCAGACCAATCCTGATTACTTTGAAGGGAGGCCATATATAGACAGGTATGTCTACAGGATAATACCTGACCCTGCCACGATGTTTTTAGAGCTCCAGGCAGGGGGGGTTGACTGGATGGGACTTACTCCACTTCAATATACACGACAGACCTTAACCCCATACTTTGCGGAAAATTTTAATAAATTCAGATACCCTGTTTTCTCATATACCTATATGGGATTTAATTTAAAACATCCGTGGTTCAGTGATAAACGGGTGCGTCAGGCTATAGCATACGCAGTAGATAAGGATGAGATAGTGGATGGCGTCCTGTTTGGTCTTGGTAAGGCGGCAACAGGACCTTATGTGCCGGATACATGGCCGTATAACCCGGACGTTAAGAGATATGAGCACAATCCTGTAAAGGCAAGGGCGCTTTTGTCAGAGGCAGGCTGGATGGATAGAGACGGTGATGGATTGCTCGATAAGGACGGAAGGCCATTTGAATTTACCATCCTCACCAATATGGGGAATTCCCTGCGGATGAAGACAGCTACCATCATCCAATGGAGGCTTGCCATGATAGGGATCAAGGTAAATATCAGGGCGCTTGAGTGGTCCACATTTATAAATGAGTTTATTGACAAGAGGAGGTTTGAGGCAGTAGTCCTCGGATGGAGCATCGGCCTTGACCCTGACCAGTATGACATATGGCATTCAGGCAAGACAAAGGAAAAGGAGTTCAATTTCGTGAGCTATAACAACCCTGAGGTGGATGCACTCTTGGAAAAAGGGAGAAGGACATTCGATATTAATGAGAGGAAGAAGGCATATTTCAGGATACAGGAGATATTGGCTGAAGAGCTGCCTTACATATTCCTGTATGTCCCTGATGCATTACCCATAGTCCATGCAAGATTCCACGGTATAGAGCCGGCGCCGATAGGAATAGGTTATAACATCCACCGGTGGTATGTGCCGGAGGAGATGCAAAGGCATAAGATGGAACAAAAATAGATTTTACCATGGCTATTTCGGGGTGGTTCTCCCTTGCCACAAGGGCAATTTTCCATTAATATTATAACATTAACAGGGGAGGCTCTTGCAAAAGTCTATGTCATCCCCGAAATCTTCTATCCCCGATAGAAGCACTCGGGGACGGATATGATTTTCTGTAATAAAACACTAGATTCCCGCTAAAACCATGCGGGAATGACAACATTTTTATACTTTTGCAAGAGCCTCAGGGGATATTGATATGCCTGTCTACGAATACAGATGTAACAGTTGTAAAAAAAGGGTAGCGCTGCTGATATTAAGCCAGTCTACTCAGCCCGTGTGCAGCCACTGTGGCAGCAGCGACCTTACAAGGCTATTTTCCCGCTTTTCTGCGCCGAAGTCTGAAGAGGCGCGGATTGAATCCATGGCAGACCCGGGTAAATGGGGTGATATAGATGAGAATGATCCGGCGAGTGTTGCACGATTTATGAAAAAGATGGGAAAGGAATTCGGGGAAGAGCTTGGTGAGGATTTTGAACAGGAGATGGAATCGGCTGACCCCTCGAATCCTTGAATCCTGATTTTCAGAGGGATTTTCAGATGAAACCTCTTATAAATTTCTTTTTAATTAACGGTCCCTTCGATGACCCAGGACTTTACGCAGAGATAAAATGGGAAAAGCGGGCGCTGCTGTTTGACCTCGGAGACAACTCCACCCTCAATCCTGCACACTTGCTGAAGGTCTCGGATGCCTTTGTATCACACACCCATATGGACCATTTCGTGGGGTTTGACCACCTGTTGAGGATAGTATTAAAACGGGAAAAGGCCCTGAGGGTCTATGGCCCGCCGGGTATAATAGACAACATTGAGGGGAAGCTGAGCGGATATACATGGAACCTGACGGAAGGATACCCTTTTGTCCTCCATCTTACAGAGGTCTATCCGGATAAAATAAAGAAGTGTGAGTTCTGTGCAGAGGACGGCTTCAGGCGCCACGATATAAGCTTTCTCCCATTTTCAGGTACCCTCATGGATGAAGAGATGTTCACTATCTACGCCTGCCACTTGGACCACAGGATACCGTCTTTAGGATTTGCACTTAAAGAGAGGTTCCATGTAAATATAAACAAAGATAAACTCGACAGGTTAGGCCTCCCGGTAGGCCCATGGCTCAAGAAATTTAAGCAGGCGCTTTGGGAGGGGGTATCCGAAAACGAGAATTTTACAATAACATCGGAGGAGGATAGTGGCATGAACAAAAGGGAATACCCCTTAGGCGAGCTCAAAGAGCTTATAGCAACAATAACAGAGGGGCAGAAGTTATCTTATATAGTTGATGCAGTATACAACCGGGATAATGAAGAGAAGATCATTTCGTTGGCTGAAGGTTCGGATATCATGTACTGTGAGGCGGCCTATCTTGATAAAGACATGGAAATGGCTGCCGGGAGATTTCACCTCACTGCAAGACAGGCCGGCGAACTCGCACGTAAAGCAGGCGCAAAGAACTTAGTCATCTTCCACTTCTCACCACGATATAAGGATAACTCCGACGCTCTATATGATGAGGCAATGGGGGCATTCAGCCCCGCCGGGGGATAATTTATTTCTCTAATCTGGCCATCACTGAGCCAACCTTATCATCAAGTCTTACCCTCTTGTCCCTGCGGTCATCTATGGATAGGTTGGTAAGTACCCTTTTTATACCCTTTTTGAATGGTGTCTCGTGGAGTTTCTGGGCCAATTTAAAAAGGTCACCAGGACGCCCTTCTATGATGGTACCCATATCCGTGAGTTTGTATTTTACCTTTGCCTTATTACATGCTAAAACTACATCAGCTATATAATCCCCTATGCTTGGTGTAGAGGTGCCAATCGGCACGACACTCATCTCTAATAGAGCCATGTGTAATCACCTCCTTTCACCTGAAAATACCCCTTCAAATCCCCCCCTTACCCCATAATCCCCCTAAATCCCCCTTTAAAAAAGGGGGACTTTTACCCCCCATAATCCCCCCCTTCCCGTTGCAATGCTCCGCAGCAACGGGAGCCCTGCCCCTTTAGAAAAGGGGGGTAAGTCCCCCTTTTCTAAAGGGGGGATGGGGGGATTATTTTCATCCCCCTTTGTGAGCCCTGGCTCATGACGGTTCACCTGAAAATGCCAGTTGAAACCAGGGTCAAGGGTCATGGGTCATGTACATCACCCTTGCCCCTTGCCCCTTGCCCCTTCATTTTTTTAAAGAGGGGAGCATCCATCTGATCCTGAAACCGGTCTGCGACACCCTCAAGGAAATGACCGAATTTTTTCTCCTTGGTCTCAAGATAGAACCGGTTATATTTGTTCGGCTGGATAATGAGCGGTATACGTTCCACAACATTTACACCATACTGTTTGAGCTCTGCTATCTTTTGAGGATTATTTGTCATAAGCCGGACAGACTTTATCTTTAGCGACTGTATAATATGTGCCGCCACACTGTACTCACGTTCATCATCATGAAAGCCAAGGGCTATATTGGCCTCTCCTGTGTCAAGCCCCTCCTCCTGCAGTGCGTAGGCCTTTATTTTGTTGATAAACCCTATACCACGCCCTTCTTGTCTTAGATAAATAAGCATGCCTATCTTCATCTTCCCAATTGTGCGGAGTGCGGTAACGAGCTGGTCATGGCAATCGCATCTCAATGATCCGAAGACGTCGCCGGTCAGACACTCTGAATGGAGTCTTACAGTCACATCCTCTTGATTTATCACATTGCCATGCACAAGTGCGGCATTTTCTTTATCATCCCTGTTATTATAGAATGCCACGACATGGAACTGGCCGTATTTGGAAGGGAGGTCGGCGATAGATTCTATCCGTATACATATCTTATCTCTTCCGATTCCCCCGCACTCATGGTCTCTGTTTTCTTCAAGGAGGTCTTTGATATCTTTTTTTGTCAGACCTTCACCTAATCCTTTCATCTATTAATATATACCCTTAACGGCTCCATGCTTCTCATCCTCTATACTCATTGCTCATTGCTAAATTTCCTTGCCACTGTAATAAATCCGGTATGTGCCACCATACGGTGGTCAGGCCTGACACTATTCTCCTCTACATGCCAGGTTCTCAAAAGTGTCTCAATAGTCTCAATCTGGATAAAATTGCCGGCCTCCTTTAATGATTTTACCACTGTCGAGACCTGAAGTACCGTGGGAAGATAGCAGAGGAATATACCACCTTCCCGCAACACCTGTGCCGCATGTCCAACCACCCTCCATGGTTCCGGGAGGTCTAAGATGACCCTATCCACACCCTCCTCGCCTATTCCCTCATTGATGTCCTTCTGCCTTACAATAAGATTTTTTGTCTCTCCAAGATACAGTCTGATATTATCAAGCGCCCTTTTGCAAAAGTCATCCCTGACCTCATAGGATATTACGGCGCCTCGTTCACCCACTGCCCGTAACAATGCCATTGTCAGGGCGCCGGATCCTATGCCTGCCTCGACTACCTTCGCCCCCGGATATATATCACCCCACATCAGGATTATCCCTATATCCTTCGGGTATATAACCTGAGCGCCGCGGGGCATCTTCAATATATACTCCGGAAGGGTAGGCCGCAGGACTACAAATTTACTCCCCCTCGACATGGTAACGGTAACACCATCTTCCTTACCGATAATATCATCATGGTGGATATTTTCTCCGCTGAATTGAAAGACCTTCCCCTTGCAGAGTGTGAGGGGGTAGCGCCTCCCCTTTCTGTCTATAAAATGGACCCTCTCTCCGTCTCTAAATTTCATCTGAAATTATCATAACCTAATGCCGCCTATATTGCAATTGTCCACCGTTGCATGTTCATTGCTTATCAATACAAATTTTGTTAGTATAAGCTGAAGGAGCGAGGGCAAAATATGACTGATCAATCGAGAAGGTCCATTGAGAAGATAGATACGGAAATACTCGGCCTTGAGATATTAAGCGAGATCAGCAGGATAGCACATTCCACATTTGATCTTAAAGAAAGGCTGAATGCCATAGTAAACACGACTGCTGAAAAAATGGGGGTGGATTGCTGTTATGTCTCTCTCTTAGACAAGGATGAGAAGGGCCTGACCCTTAAGGCAGCAAAGGGTCTTAACATTAAGGCTGTTGATAAGGTGATGCTCCATATAGGCGAGGGTATAACCGGATGGGTTGCTATGGAAAAGCTGCCTGTTGCCCTTCGTGATGCACATACCGACCCGCGGTTTAAATATGTACCGGAGACCGGTGAGGAAAAATTCAGGTCAATGCTTGCAGTTCCTATAACTATCCAGGACAGGTGTATCGGTGTGCTCACAGTACAGACATATGACCCCAAGAATTATAAGGAAGAGGAGATTACCCTGCTCTCGACTATAGCACGTGAAGTAGGGGGTATCATTAGAAATGCCCAGTTGTACCAGGGCATGAATCAGCGGCTACTCGAGCTCACCACCCTTCATGAAATAGGGCAGGCCATTACATCAACCTTAGAGCTTGAAACCCTTCTAAAGGTAATCATAAAAAATAGTGTCCGTGTAATCAGGGCAAAGGGCGGGGTATTAAGGCTGCTTGACCCTGAGACCAATAAACTGGTAGTAAAGGCATATTGTATGCCTGAAGAGGATGCGAAAAAGCTGATCGAACAGGTAGATATAGGAGAAGGAGCGGCAGGCGTCATCGTTGCAACTGAAAACCCTTTATTGGTCCCTGATATTGAATTGGCACAGGAGTTCAAAGGTGTAAGCAAAATAGCCATGAAAAACATGCTGGGGGTCCCGCTTAAGGCCAAGGACAAGATCATTGGCACAATTACATTATATGATAAAGTTGCCGAAACAGGTGAAGAATCCACAACCTTTACTTATGAAGATCTGCAACTCCTTACAACCCTGGCAAGCCAGGCCTCAATAGCTATAGAAAATGCAAAACTATATCAGCAAACACTCAAGAATGCCAGGGAGATGGAGACCTTATTCTCCCTGTCAAAAGGGCTTACCTCTGTCCTTGACCTCCATTTTGTCCTCGACTCTGTACTCCGTATGATATGTGAACTATTAGAGGGGGGCTTTGGTATCCTCACCTTGTATGATGAGACATCAGGGGAACTTGTCACCAAATCCATCTATGGTACTAACCCCGCAATAATACCACATCTCAGATTCAAGATAGGAGAAGGGACAACGGGATGGATCGGGGAGCATAAGGACAGCCTTATGCTTGACACTATTGATCCAGGTGATAAAAAGATGGCCTACCTGCCTATTAAAAATCTTATAGGTGTCCCCTTGTTAGTAAAAGACCGCCTTATCGGTACAATTGAAATAGCCAACAAGATTTCCGCTCCAAAGTTCTCTTCAGCCAATCTGATGTTCCTGTTCACGTTTGCAGGACAGGCCGCTGTAGCGATAGAGAATGCCAATCTTTATGAGCGGGCAAAACAGTTGGCAGAAGAAAACATGAAAAGGGCTACTGAATTATCCATATTGCATGAAATAGGCGGTACACTGGCTGTCACCTTAGACCTCGACCGGCTGCTGCATATAATACTGACCGGCGTAACAATAGGCGGCGGGTTGGGCTTCAACAGGGCCATCTTATTTCTTGTGGATGAGAGGGAGCAGATACTGAAAGGGGTGCTGGGGATAGGGCCTGATAGCGGAGAGGAGGCCTACCACATATGGAGCAGGCAACCCGTGTCCGGCAGCCTTAGAGATAGGATACTGAGTGATAATGATATGGCTTTACATAAGGGGTCCAATATAAACAGGCTGGCGACGAGCCTTATAATTCCTATTGAAGGGGGCACAAGTGTCCTTGCAAAGACGGTCCTTGATAAACAGGGATATATTATTCATGATGCCATGAACGACCAGCGTGTCCTTCCGGCTTTACGTGACACAATAAAAACAGAGAGTTTTGCCACCGCGCCATTGATAGCAAAGGGGCAGGTAATTGGTGTGATATTTGTCGACAATCACTTTACTAAAAAACCGATAACCGAAGATGATATGAGATTCCTTATGATGTTTGCGAATCAGGCAGGCCTGGCAATAGAGAATGCCATGATATACTCCAATTTAGAAGAGACAAACAAGAGCCTGCGCGAGGCACAGGAGAGGTTGATCCAGCAGGAGAGGATGGCAGCCCTCGGGGAGATGGCTACAAGTATGGCACATGAGATTAGAAACCCGCTGGTCTCAATTGGCGGCTTTGCAAGACGGCTTAAGGATAAGCTTTCTACTGATGATCAGGCAAGAAAATATTCGGAGATTATTTTCCATGAGGTCAGCAGGTTAGAGCGGATTCTGCAGGAAATATTAGTCTTTGCAAAGGAGACCAGCCCCGCCTTCGTATCCATGGACATAAATAAGATTGCAGGAGATATCCTTACGCTGTTCAAAGAGACGTTAGCTGCCAAAAATATCAAGGTTATTACAGCGCTCTCCAATGGACTTCCGCTGATACCCGGTGATCCTCAGCAATTAAAACAGGTCTTTATAAACCTCTTTGCTAATGCAGAACAGGCCATGGAGGAAGAAGGTGGTACTCTTTTTGTTGCATCGGGACTTTCCAATGAATTACCCCCTGAACTCTTTATCGAGATCAGTAATACAGGCCCTTCAATCCCGCAGGATATAATGGCCAATATTTTCAACCCCTTCTTTACTACAAAGTCAACCGGAACAGGTCTCGGACTTGCTATTGTCCACCGCATAATTGACAATCATAATGGCAGGATCAGTGTTAAAAACCGGCCGGGGGGCGGGGTTACATTTTTGATAGAGCTGGCGGTGGAGATAAGGTGAATTACACCATAACCCTCCCCCCTTTGTGGGGGAGGGAAGGGTGGGGGGTCATCGCTTCGGCTTGGAATGGCACCTTGTGCAGTTGGATAACGGGAAGGCCACGACCCCGTGGCACCTGCCGCAAAATTGACCTTCCTCTATCTTTTTCATCGTTACCTTATTTGCCCCTGCCTGCATTATAAATATCTTGGGATGGCAATTACTGCATGAAAGCCATTGAGTGTGGGGGTAATGAGGGTATACAACATCAGGGAGATCCCCCTTTACCTTGAATACTATGTCTAAGTCAATTACAGGGGTGATTGGTTTGCTCGGGTCAAGTGAGTCTTTCGGTTTTATTAATCCCTGTCTTAATGATTTGACCCAGTCTACATTTCCTGCGTTGTCTTTTGGCAATATCTGTAAAGGTATAGCCTGCTCCTGCCGGGGTGCACTTTCCTGCTGCATCTTTTGCTGAGTATATGCTGTTGGCAGGTAAGATACCAATAGGCTACAGAATAAAAAGGATGCTAAGAAAAGTGTCCGGCTAATCCATTTTGCCATTTTCCGTATCTATTGTTCAATCTTTGCAGGCGGTTCCTGATTAGCCTCCTCAACAAACACGACCCCCATCATTACATAGTGTATATAACAGAAATAGGGATATTCACCGGTCTTTTTAAAGGTGTGACTCCATGATCCGCCAGTTGGCATAGAAGGGGCAAAAAGTTCCTTGTCATTGGTCCCTTGCCCTGGAATACTGGCAATAACATGCCCTCTGTCATCTTCATTTATCCATTTTACTGCATCCCCTATCTTTATTTTTAATACTGACGGTTCAAATTTATCAGCTCCTTTTGGAATGTGTACCTCATGGACCGAAACACTTTCCGTAGAGGACAAACCCGTTTCCTCGGCCAGAGCGGTTGCAGTATTAGAAAACAGACCTACAATGACACTAATAATAATTATCCATGGAGTTTGTAACACCAGTGTCTCGTACCCTTATTTTTTCTCATGGGGTTTTCTGGCTAGCCTCCTTCGGTTTCACATGGCATCTGGTACAGTCAGAAAGGGGGAATGAAACCCTGTTATGACATCTCCCACAGTACTCTCCGGATGCTATCTTTGGCATTGTCATTTCAGGATTACCACCAGCCTTCATCTGGAATATCCCTGTATGGCAGTTGGTACAGGTTAGCCATAAGGTATGCGTATAATGGGGAAATACTACATCATTCATGAAATTGCTTTTTGTCTTTATAACAATATCTAAGTTAAATGGGGGGGCTACTACGGCCTCCGGATCAAGGGAATCTCGTGGTTTAACATTGCCATTTTTGATTGCAGCGGCCCAATCAACCAATCCATACTTATCCTTTGGAAGTTTCGCAAGCTCCATAGCAGCAGGATGCTCGGTCTGCCCGATCTTTTCTGCATCGCCGGCCACCCCCGATGGGTCACCGGTGCCTGCCAGGACGCCCCTTGAGCTTAGATAGATTAGAAGAGAGGGGTCAATGTCCTTATATTGCTGTGGTATCTTTGCAGCAGCGCCGGCAGAAGGAGTAACCTTAGGAGTGGGTGCAGGCGCTGTTGCAGGGGGTGCCGGTGCAGGCGCTGGTTTAGCCTGCGGTTCTTTAGCCTCTTTCGCCTTAGTCTCAGGTGCAGGTGATGGCGCCGGCGCCTGGGCAGCCTCAGCTTGTGCAGGTGACGTCTCTATAACAACTGCCTCTTTCTTCACATCCCTTTGTGCACAGGCAATAGTAATTATTACAGCTATTGTTATAATAACAGCCGATAACAGGACTCTGAATCTATATTTGCTGCTCATTATAAAGCCCCCCTCATTCATATTTATGGTCGCATTTACTTAAGAAATCCCCTCGCCCCCGGTATAACAACAGTGCTTGGCGCCGAATGGCACCTGTCACAGTAGATAGGCGCCCATGCCACCCTGCCGTTGTGGCATTTCCCGCAATACTCACCCTGTATTATCTTTTGCATATTTATGTCATTAGAACCCTGCCTCATTAAAAATATCTCTTCATGGCATACCTTGCACTTGAATCTGATCCTGTGGAACCAGTGAGGGAATACCACAGGAGGCATTCCTGCCTGTTCTGCATATCTATTCAGTGTAAGGTCTGCATATTCCGCCTGGGTAGGTTTAAGCTCCACAAAACCGAGGAGGGCAATAATAAAAGCGGCAAAGACAAGGCTAACTATGATAATCTTTTTCATCGGTCCCCACTCCTTTTTTTATTTCTAATCTCAAGTTTGAAATTCCAAATAATTATTTTCCTTACATGGTGTAAAGGTAATTACCATATTCAGGGTGGGTTTGTCAACAAAAAAATTTTTAAAGGTCCTACCTTCTTCCTGCCATAGCCTCGAGCCTTGCTACACGCTCTTCAATAGGGGGGTGGGTGGAGAAGAGCGATAACACCCCTCCGCCTGCAAGGGGACTCACTATAAACATATGCGCGGTTGCAGGGTTGGCGTTCATCGGGATACGGCGTACGCCTGCATGGAGTTTCTTTAAGGCACTGGCTAACGACAGGGGATTCCCGCATATGGATGCCCCGCTCTCATCGGCTTTATACTCACGGGAACGGGAAATAGCCATCTGGACCAGCATGGCTGCTATAGGGGCTAAAATCATCACAAATATGGTAATGGCAGAGCCAAGCGGGTTACGACCTTCTTCATCCCGCCGACCGCCGCCGAACATCAGACCCCACTGGGCCATATAGGTTAAATAACTTATGGCGCCTGCAATAGTAGCCGCTACAGTGCTGATAAGGATGTCTCTGTTCTTTATATGAGCGAGTTCATGGCCTATAACGCCGCTCAATTCATCCCTTGACAGAAGACCTGTTATCCCTGTGGTGACAGCTACAGCCGCATGCTCCGGATTCCGTCCTGTAGCAAAGGCATTAGGCGCGGGATTATCCATAATGTAAACCTTCGGCATGGGGAGTTGTGCCCTCATCGTCAACTCCCTCACTATACTGTACAGCTCCGGGGCCTCTCTCTCCGGAACCTCCTTTGCCCTGTACATAGCGAGGACTATCTTGTCGCTGAACCAGTATGCGCCAATGTTCATGACTCCTGCCATGATAAGGGCCGTTGTAGCCCCACTCTTACCCCCCAGAAGTGATCCTATAAATATAAAGAGGACGGTAAGAACAGCCAAAAAAAACGTTGTCTTAAGCGTGTTGATGTTCACCTTGTCATTCCTCCATTCTTGATTGATAGTTCCATTATAAGCATGCTTTATTATACAGTCAATGTTACCTGACGCCGAGGATTACCCCTCGTTCCACTTTGTGTCCCATCAGAAATTCAACTACCCCTATCTTCCTTTTGCCCACTACCTGTATTTCTCTAATCATTAATGCCCCATATCCGGCAGCCACTACAATACCCCCTGGCTGGACATCTACTATCTCTCCAGGGGTATATGAGGGCAACTGTTTATCTATCTGACTATCAGGCTGACTATCAGGCTGACTATCAGGGGGCTCCGCCTTCCATATGCCCCACCTGTCCCCTTTATAGAAGGTATATGCCCCGGGCCAGGGGTCAAGCCCGCGTATCTTGTTATAGATATTATCAGAGCTATCTCTCCAGTCTATAAGGCCATCCTCTTTTTTTAGAAGCGGGGCAAGGGTTGCCTTACCGTGATCCTGAGGCATTGGTGTAATTTCCCCCCTGTCCAGCCCCTCCAGTGTCCTGATAAGGAGGTCTACGCCAATCTTCGAGAGCTTTACACTTAAACTCCCTGCCGTGTCACCTCTGTCTATCTCTATCTTTTCCTGTAACAATATATCTCCGGCATCAAGTTCCGGTGACATCAGCATTGTAGTTACGCCGGTATATGTCCGGCCGGCGATTATAGCCTGCTGGATGGGAGATGCCCCACGGTACTCAGGGAGAAGAGAGGCGTGGACATTAATGCACCCCTTTTCAGGAATCCTTAAAATCTCCGGTGGCACTATTCTGCCATAAGCGACTACGACTATATATTCAGGAGAGAATTTTTTTATCAGATCTATAAAAGACGGGTCAGAAAGTCTCTTGGGTTGAAATACCGGTATGCCATGTTCAACAGCAGACTCTTTAACAGTTGATTGGGAAAGTTTGCGTCCCCTCCCTTTTGGTTTATCAGGCTGCGTTACAGCGCACGCAACACGGCGGCCGCTCTTTAATAAAGCGCCGAGAAAGGGTACGCTGAAGGAAGGTGTGCCCATGAACACGACAGACGCAGTCATTACCGGCGCTACACCCTTCCTGAAAACTCGGCATTCAACTGTCTCTCGCGTTTTCTCATCTTCCTCAGGAATAACCCTCTCTTGAGACTGCTCAGGCGGTCGATAAAGAGGACGCCGTTTATATGGTCTATCTCATGCTGAAATACCCGTGCAAGAAGTCCTTCCGCTGTAATATCTACACCCCCCCCTTCCCTGTTAAATCCCTTTACCCTTACAACCGATGACCTTACCACTGTATCCCTGTAGTAAGGGATGCTGAGACACCCCTCTTCTCCCTTTATCTCCCCTTCCTGAGAGACTATCTCCGGGTTTATCAACACATAGTAATTTCTTGAAGGACCTTCCCCGGACAGGTTTTCATCGTAAATGAACAGGCTGACAGGAACGCCAATCTGTACGGCTGTAAGCCCAAGTCCGGGAACTGCATTGAGCGTATCCATCATATCATCAATAAGTTTATGTAAATCCTTTTCCCATTTCTCTACAGGCTTACTCTTCTGCCGGAGTATCGGATCAGGATATTCTCTGATCTTTAACACAGACATCTCAATTACCTCCTTAAAATCACTCTAACATCTGATACCCTAAAAATCAAGTGGCAACAGGAATTTCGCTTGTGGTTCTCCTATTCATACTGGAAAGATAAAACGCCTTGTGTCATAATACCTCAGTAAGGGGGTGAACTATACGGTATCTTGAACATATAGGAATTTCCTTTTTTGACAGGATATACAGGATGGACATGATAAATAAGAAAGTAAATATAAAATATAATAAAAAATCTTGTAAATCCAGTTAATCCTGTCAAAAAGTCCCGCCGAAGGCGGTTAAGTTCACATCGTCATTGAGGTTGGAGCTGCACATGCCGGTTTATCACCTTAAGTTATCAAAGAAGGGTATAAAAGGGGCAAAGATTGCATTACTCCCTGGTGACCCTGCACGTGTGCCTGTTATAGCATCTTCTATTAACAAGGCTGAGGCAGCAGAGATTGCATGGAACAGGGAATTCAGGACATGGGGTTCAAAAATCGGGAGGCATCCTGTAGTAGTAACCTCTACAGGTATAGGCGGGCCTTCCACCTCAATCGTCGTGGAAGAGCTGGCATTACTCGGGATAGAGACATTTATCCGCGTAGGGACGACAGGCGCCATTCAACCCTCTATCAGGGCCGGCGATGTGGTTATCACCACCGCATCAGTCAGGATAGACGGCGCCTCGGAACATTTTGCCCCTCTGGCATATCCTGCCGTGTCTGATTACTATGTATTAAATGCCCTTGTAGAGGCCGCATCTTCGATGAAGATACCCTGCCATATAGGTATTACAGCATCTTCCGCCACATTCTATCAGGGTCAGGAGCGGACAGATACCTTTTCCGGATATGTAATACGGGATCTTTCCGGTAGCAAGAAAGAGTGGGAACGCCTCGGTGTGTTAAACTATGAGATGGAGTCAGCCACTCTACTTACGATGTGTAATGCAATGGGGCTCAGGGCAGGCTGTATTACCGGTGTGATCAGTGAGAGGTCAAAGAAAGAAAAGATTATAGAAACGATGATCAGGACTGCGGAAGGCAATGCTATTTCTGTAGCTGTAGAAGCTGTAAAGCGGCTGCTCTCAATTTTCTAATGCTGCTGACATTATGGGTGTAATTCCTGGAAGGTGGGCAATGCCCACCCTACGGCTGTCCTGGACACAATAGGCCGATGTAGCGTGGGGGTTTATCCCCCACTATTATAGCAATGAGTGATGAGTGTTGAGCAATGAGTGATGGTTTTACTCATTGCTCATTGCCCATTGCTAATTGCCTACTTCTTAATGCCCAGCGTAGTCTCCCATATATCAGCATGACGCTCTTCATCAGAGAGTATCCCTTCCATCATAAGCCTGCTTGTGGGGTCGCCGAGCTCATCAAAGAGTTTTATATGGGCCTTATATTGTGCTATTGCCATATTCTCACCGTCAAGGTCGTCCCGCATCATCTTTGCCAGATCACCGCCCTTTTTAATCTCAGCCGGGGTAGTAGTCGGGTCACCCCCTAAGTAATTAATCCTTTCTGCAATCATCTCCATATGTTTCATCTCATCACGCGATATCTTCTCAAATAGTTCAAGGACGGCAGGGCTGTCGAATCCCTCCCCTGTCCAGTGGTGGTGCAAGTATTGAAACGTTGCTGCAATCTCTAAGGCAAGGTCTTTATTAAGCGCATCTATAATCTTTTTTGTACTCATAAGAGCCACCTCCTTGTTAATAGACTTATTATTAACTATATCAACTACCCATGTCAATAAAATATAAGGAAAAATCAAATGCCAAAACCCAAAGGTCAAATAAGGTTCAAAGTTCAAATTTCAAATACCAGAGACATTTGAACTTTGTCATTTGAACTTTATTTGGCATTTGAACTTTGTCATTTGAAATTATCTGCTATATTTCCTATTACTTCTACTCTGGCATAATCTTCTTTACACATATCTCCTTTGCCAGTTCTCTGTCTAAGGCAAGCTCCGTCTCCCCTGTCTTTACGACATAAGTGGGCTGTTTCTGGTGCAGACGCACGATACTCCCTGGAATAATACCGAGAGAGCTGAGGCGGTCCAGTCTGGCATGGTACTTTGATGATATAAATACTATCCTGGCATCCTCTCCTACCTGAAGCTCTGTCAGTGGAACTACAAGCGGTTTCATCTCAAGTGAAAACTTTCTGCAGCATTCACCCCTGGGTATAACCTTCCTATGCGGACATGTCGGGGGATGTCCGAGGAATGTGCATATGCTGTCCACCACGACCTCGCTTAGGACATGGGTATGCTCCAGCTCACAGGCAGGATCTTCTATCTGCTTTTCCTCTATCTCAAAGACCTCAAACAGCAGCCGTTCGGCAAGTCTGTGTCTCCTGATTATACGTTCAGCCCTCTTTTCTCCCTTTTCACTGAATGAAATTTTGCCATGATCCGAAGAGATCAGCCCTGATGCCTCGATAACATTTATGATATGTCCTGCCTGCGGGTCTTCTGATCTTTTTTTCACATTATCTATGGTGGCATCTCCCTCTTCCCGTAACATCCAGATAAGTTCAAGGAGTTCGTCTATCCTGTCCTCTTCAAACTGCGCCTTTGATCTCTGGTAGTCCATATCACCTCCTAAATAGGGGTCAAGGGGTCGCCCCCTTTATTATTATAGTTCAACACCGAGCATATTAAGTATATAATTTAGCACTCCCCCTACGAGGAATGCAAAGGGAAAGATAAATGCCACCATACCGATAGCAGTTGCAAACCCCCGCTCTTTTACCATCACAAGGAGGTTTGCCACACACGGAACAAAGAGTGTTATAGTGACAAGGCTGACCACAACCTGGTTCGGGTTCAACTGTCCGGCCTCGGCAAGGGCAAAAAGTCCTGCCGCCCCGTAATCTCTGCGAAGAAATCCCACCAGGAATGCCCCGGTCGCCTTTTGAGGGAGTCCTAAAAAGCCTACAACTACAGGGGACGCCACCTTCTCAATAATATTAAGCATGCCGATCTTGTCAAGGGTAAATAATATCAATGTGCCCACAATGAAAAGGGGGACCGCCTCCTTTAAATACCACTCTATCCTTGATAATGTTTTAAATACAATGTTAGACAGCACCGGCACCCTGAGGGGGGGGATATCAAAGACAAAGTCAGAACTCTCTCCCTTTATTACCTTTGACGCCAGAAATCCTACCAAAAAGATTACAAGTATGACAATGGATACCCAGAGCAGGGTTGCAGTAAAGGAGACACCGCCAAGCATTCCCAGGATTACCCCAAGTTGGGCAGAGCAGGGGACACCGAGGGCCAGCAGAAGCGTCACCACTATCTTCTCTTTTCTTGTCTCCATTACCCTTGCCGTGAGTGTAGCCATTGTGTCACACCCCAGTCCGAGCACCATAGGGAGGACCGCCTTCCCATGTAAACCCATCAGCTTGAATATCTTATGCACCATTATGGCAAGTCTTGGGAGGTATCCTGAGTCCTCGAGGATACCGAAGGCTATAAAGAATGTACCGACCACAGGGAGGATTATGGCCATGGAATATGTAAGCGCCATGGTGATGATTCCATATTCACCGACCAGTAAGTCCCGGAAAAACGAGTCCGGAATAAACACAACTGTCAGGAATTTCATGAATGGGTTTATGTAGTTGCCAAACAGTCCATTTTCAAGGAGGCCAACAAGGGTTTGGGCGCCAAAAACCCCTACAAATTCATACATGAGGAACAGAACTATTAGGAGTACAGGTATACCCCATACCGGATGCATTGCCCATCTGCCAAGATTGACAGATATGGTATTCCCACCTTTTTGATATTTAGAAAATACCTCGTCTGTAACCTTCCCAGACCTCTTTAATCTCGTATGGTTTATTACATACCCGAGCGGCTCATAGAACTTACCCTGTACATCCTGGCAGATCAGTTCAATCTTGTTAATTTCTGAAGGAGTGAGATGGTCTTTAAGCCAGGGTTTGAGGCTCTCATCCCCGGCAAGGAGCATCAGGGCAATTGAACGCCTTGATATCCTGGAATCAGGCAGGAGACTTTCCAATCTTTCTACACCATCTTCTATTAAGCTACCGTAGCTTATGGATAATGAAGAGTATCTCTTCTCAGAAAGAGATTCGCGCAGCTCTTTGATCCCCTTTTTCTCAACACCTACAGTAGGTATAACAGTAGTGCCTATAGCAGCAGCCAGTTTTTCCGTATTTACGCCGATACCGCGGCTGTGCGCCTCATCCCACATATTGAGGACAACTATAAAAGGGAGCCCCATCTCGGCAAGCTGCATAGTTATCTGGAGGCCGCGGTTAAGGTTCTTTGCATCTACTACCTGCACTACAAGCCTGACAGATTCCTTTAAGAGGATGTCCCTCGTTACCACCTCATCCTCCGACATAGGGATAAGGGTATTAACACCCGGCGTATCGAACACCTGGACATCTTTACCGCCGAGTTTATATGACCCTGTTGTAACAGTTACCGTAGTGCCGGGATAGTTTGATACCGTTGCATACCTCCCCGTAAGCAGGGCAAAGATAACACTCTTGCCGACGTTAGGGTTGCCGACAATGGCGATCTTTTCCCCTGGCTTTACAACCGCTGAATCATGATTGTGCATGTATACGCCATCTCCTTTTTGATACTGGTTATCACTTTCAGTGTCATTGCAATATATATTATATCAGAGTTGAAGTCAATACGTCAGATCAGTGATTCAGATTATTTACTTATTTAACTGGTGACATTTCCCCCTTTTTTTGCTAAATTCGTAACTACATCTCAATTTTGATGGACTCGTAAAAAGTCATCAAGCCTGTCATTGCGAGCGAAGCGAAGCAATCTCGGCATTTGTAACTCATTGATTTATCGAGATTGCTTCGGGGCTTCGCCCCTCACAATGACATGCCGAAACACTTTTTACGAGTTCGTCAATAAATGAAGCATCCAGAAATGTTACTTTCAAAAATGCGAGACTGCTTCATTTTTGATTGAGATTGCAACATTTGCCAGAGATTCTGGAAAGTCGTACATCAATGTGACTCTCAGGATCTTGAGATTTTTAAGTATCCCTGCTAACATGGTCGGAAATGTATAGGTTATAATAGGCTAATTATCTCAAGGTATCATGACAAAGGATGAAATTATAAATTACTGGGTATCTTCATCAGATAAAGACCTGAGAGTAATGGCTAGTCTTTTTAAAAATGGTCATTATGGATGGTCGTTGTTTTTGGGACATCTGGTCTTAGAAAAACTTCTAAAGGCAATTTATGTTAAAAAAGTTGATGTAAATATCCCATATACGCATGACCTTGCAAAGCTTTCAGAGAAAGCAGGATTATTGCTTACTGAAGAACAGAAAGATCTCATGGATGAAGTCACTACCTTTAATATTAAGGCAAGGTATCCTGACTATAAAGGCAGATTCTATAAAAAGGCAACAAAGAGTTTTGCAGTAGGCTATATCTCAAAGATAAAGGATTTCAGAAGATGGCTCAAAAAGAGAGTAAAAGAATAATCTACAATAAGATTAAAGATTATATAAAAATTCTGCAAGAAAATGGGATCGAGGTGTGGAGATTATATCTGTTTGGTTCCTGTGCAAAAGATAGATCTACCCCTGATAGCGATATTGACCTTGCGATATTTTTGGATACCGATAATGTTGACGGCTTTCTTGAAGATGTAAAGTTAATGCATCTGAGAAGGAAGGTTGATTTAAGAATAGAACCTCATTCATTTGCACGGTCTGATTTTGATGAAACCAATCCTTTTATTAAGGATATAATTACCACGGGGATAAGGATCATTTAATTACTCATTTATGCGCCCCCCCTTCACCGAGGCATTACAAGTTTTATTATACGTCAGATATGAGTAGCTGACAGAGGCAGCAGCTTCCTGATATAATATGCGGCATGTGTCGTATATCCCTCCTCTGCACCCTTATCCTGTTTTGCTGTCTGACTCTGACCGCCCGTGCCGGGGATGTAATCTGTCCAGCCCATGAGACCTGCCTTGAAGAGGCGGTTACTTTATATAAAAATGGGAATATCGCCGAGGCCCTCGTCAGGTTTAAATACATCGCAGACAGGCCCGCAGAGTTTTCTGATCCGGCAACGGCGGGTGTGTCATCGTTTATGTCCGGACACATCATGGGACAGCTTATGTCAGAGGGGGCTGAGCCCTATCTTGAGCAGGCAAACTCTACTTATCCTCTTATTATCGGAGATTATGCCCTATACCGGCTGGCAGAGGTGGTTGAAAAAAAGGGGGGGTATGATAAGGCCGCAGATATCTATAAGAAAATCTATAAATCATATCCGGATAGTTCGTTGAGGAAAAAAGCCTTTCTCAAGACGGCTGATACCTCTCTTATGGCGGGTCGTATAAGAGAGGCGAGAGATACGTACAAGAGTTACATGAGATCGTATCCGGCGGATGGAGATATACCTGATGTTTTGTATGACATAGGGTTGAGCTATTTACGGGAGGATAAGGTTTCACCTGCACAGGATTACTTTAAGAGGGTATGGGTTAATTACCCTGCCAGCGCTGTTTCACGCCTTGCAAAGGAGTGGGTAAATTTACCGCTTGATCCAAAGGATATATACACAAGGGGAGAGAGACTCTATGAGGCCGGTCTCTATTCAGATGCGATAGACGAATACAAGAGGTTTTTATCGGGCAGGAAAGCTATATCAGATGCAAAGAAGATGGAGGCATATTTCAGGATAGGCATGGCTAATGCCAATCTCAGGAGATTAAAGGAGGCAGAAGAGGGCCTTGAGCTTTTCCTGAACAAATATCCCCGCCATCCCAAGGTACCTGAGGCATTGTACTGGCTTGGAAGGACATATCTTCGGCAGGGTAAAGAAGACGCCTTTATCAAAGCCGGCATTAGTTACATTAAACTATATAAAAAGAGAGAGAGGAGCCCCGAGATATTATACAGATTGGGGAATATTTTTGCTGAGAAAAGGGATATCCGCACTGCCACATATTATTATGAGAGGGTGATTAAAGAATATCCACTCAGCAGTTTTGCATTAGATGGCCTCTGGGCAAAGGGGTGGCTCCTGTATAAGGAAAGGGACATTGCAGGTGCATTAGAGGTCTTTGATAATATTCTTCAGAATTCTGACGAGCCTTCCTATACGCCGCAGGCTGCCTATTGGAGGGCAAAGGTTTTAGAAAAGATCGGTGATTATCAGGGGATGGAGAAGGGGATATGCCGGTTGTGCAGTGAGTATGGACGGTCGTTCTACTGTCTGTTTTCAAGGTATTATTATGACGTTACTTGTACACCTGCATATTCAGAGGAAACACCCGTGAGTCAGGCGCTCACAAATGAGGATGAAAATGTCATTCCTGTGGAGTGCATCGACTACAGTCGTTGCATTCAAATTCTGGAGATTTTGCACTCCAGAAGCTTCGGATGTTCAGGTGAACCCCAGGAAAATCATCAGTTTGCACGAATCAAGCTCTTTTTCTATCTTGGGCTAAAAGAAGAGGCGCTAAATGAGATACTGTGGGTCCGTAATGATATTAATGGCGACAAGGAGAAGGCCATTCTAATAGCCTCTATCCTCTCATCAATAGGAGAATATCACCGTGCCCTCTACACCATACGCGAGTATATACCGGGGAATATGTCTGCGGGCATGAATATTGATGCACGGCTCTGGAGGCTTATATACCCGGCAGGGTATAATGATTTAATAAACAGATATGCAGATGAGAATAAAGTGGATCCCCTTATGTTATACGCCCTTATAAGGGAGGAGAGCTGGTTTAATAAAGATGCGGTCTCCCCTGCAGGGGCAGTCGGCCTGATGCAGCTTATGCCAAAGACTGCCGCCATGCTTGCTAAAGACTCTTATAAAGGAAGGGATTCCCTGTTTGACCCTGAATTAAATATAGGGCTGGGGACACGGTTCTTTGCTGACAGATTGAAGCAGTTTGACGGGAACATCTTTATGGCTATAGCAAGCTATAATGCCGGTCCTGATGTCGTGTCCCAGTGGCTTAAAGAACGTGAAGGGTTTGAATTGGATGAGTTTATAGAAGATATACCATACAGAGAGACCCGTAATTATGTAAAAAAGGTTTTCAGAAGTTATATGGAATATCAGCGCCTGAATAATGACGAGGCCCCGATGACGAGATGACGATGCGATGA
>JACRGZ010000001.1 GCA_016234155.1 Nitrospirota bacterium
ACAACCCCACCAACCATAATACCCACATAGACCAGTGGGGAAATGAAATCAGCTTTAATCAACCCCAGAAGCTCTGCGGTAAATGCCATGGTGAGGTCTATATTGATTGGAGGCTGGGTATCCATGGTAAGAGGATTGGTTCATGGGCTAAAGGCGGTAAAAAGAGGTGGTGGGTATGCACCGAATGTCATAACCCCCATCTCGTTCAGGTCAACAGGTTCCAGCCTATCAAACCTGAGCCTCCGCCTGTGCTGCCTAAGGGGCTGAAGAGCGCTGCCCATGAGCAGCATGGCCATGGAAAGGCCACGCATACGGCAGGACCTGCCGAGGGTAAAGGACAACACTGACTTAACTTCCAAACCTTTCAGACTCTAAATCCTACACCCCCTGTTACCAAAAATCTCTTTAAGAACTGCCCTGTATATGACCCATCCACCTCTGCCACATCTTCAGGGGTTCCTGTGGCTACAACCTCCCCCCCCTCAACCCCACCCTCCGGGCCAAGGTCTATGATATAGTCCGCTACCTTTACTACATCCATATTGTGTTCAATAATCACAATGGTATTCCCTGCATCGGCCAGCCTCCGGAGAACATCCAGAAGTTTTTGTATATCGGCAAAGTGAAGGCCTGTAGTGGGTTCATCCAGGATATAGAGGGTTCTGCCTGTAGCCCTTTTGGAAAGCTCCTTTGCCAGCCTTACCCTCTGGGCCTCCCCACCTGAAAGGGTCGTGGCAGACTGCCCAAGCCTTATATACCCGAGCCCCACCTCACTCAAAATCCGGAGCTTCTCTTTAACAGGGGGTATGTTCTCCATAAAGCCCAATGCCTGGCTTACCGTCATATCCAGGACATCTGCAATATTCTTACCCTTATATCTTATATCCAGGGTCTCCCTGTTATACCTCTTCCCGCCGCATACCTCACAGGTGACATAGAAATCAGGGAGGAAATGCATCTCCACCTTAATAACCCCATCCCCCTGGCATGCCTCACACCTCCCACCCTTTACATTAAAGCTAAACCTGCCTGGCCCATACCCCCTCATCCTTGCCTCAGGGAGTTGGGAAAAAAGTTCCCTTATGGGTGTAAAGAGGCCTGTATATGTGGCAGGGTTGCTTCTTGGCGTCCTGCCTATAGGGGACTGGTCTATGTCTATGACCTTGTCAATGAATTCCAGGCCCAAAATCTCCCCCACCTCCCCTGCCCTTTCTCTGGAACCGTAAAACCTCTGGGCCAGTGCCTTGTAGAGGGTGTCTATAATCAGGGTGCTTTTGCCTGAGCCTGATACCCCCGTTATACAGGTAATAAGGCCTATGGGGATTTTTACTGTTATTCCCTTCAGGTTATTTGCCATTGCCCCCTTTATCACCAGGTATCTCTTGTCAGGCCTCCTCCTTTTATCCGGGACAGGTATCACGAGAGCACCACTTAAATATTTCCCTGTGATGGATTCAGGGCTCTGGATGATGTCCGCTGGTGTCCCGCTTGCCACAATCCGCCCTCCATTCACCCCTGCCCCTGGCCCCATATCTATCACATAGTCTGCCGAAAGCATTGTCTCCAGGTCATGCTCCACCACAAGGACCGTATTGCCCATATCCCTTAACCTCTTAAGGGCAGCTAAAAGCCTCTTATTATCCCTCAGGTGCAACCCAATGGAGGGTTCATCCAGGATATAGAGAACCCCCACAAGGCTTGACCCTATCTGGGTGGCAAGCCTTATCCTCTGCCCTTCACCACCAGATAGGGTTGTGGCAGGTCTATCCAGGGTTAGGTAATCAAGCCCCACATTCACCAGAAAACCCAGCCTCTCCTCTATCTCTTTTAAGATTCGTTTCGCTATTTCCCTCTCTGCCTTTCCCGGCCTCAGGGTTTCAAAAAACCTTTGCGCCTCCTTTATAGACATCATGGTTACATCGTATATGGATTTACCAGCTATCCTTACATACAAACACTCCTTCCTTAGCCTTGACCCTCCACACCCGGGACAGGGCTGACTGTTCATATGCTGGACTAATTCTTCTATCACATCCTCAGAATCGGTCTCCTGATACCTCCTCTCCAGGTTTTTCAACACCCCTTCAAAGGGCCTTTTATAATAATGGCGAAGGCCATCCTTTTCGTAATAGAACTCAATCTCGTCATCACCTGAGCCATAGAGAAGCATCTCTTGAATGGACTCTGGCAGGTCTTTAAACGGGGTGGAGAGGTCAAAGCCATAATGTCGGGACAGGGCATCCAGCATCTGGTGAAAGTATACTGCAGACCTTTCCTCCCACGGGGCAACGGCCCCCTCTTTAAGGGATAGACCCTTATCAGGGATGACAAGCTCAGGGTCAAAGTAGAGCTTACTCCCCAGTCCGTTACAATCAGGGCAGGCCCCCTGGGGGCTGTTGAATGAAAAGAAGGCAGGGGTGAGCTCTGGATAACTTATACCACACTCAATGCAGGCAAGCCTTTCGTTGAAAAGGAGCTCCTCTGATAAGCCCCCTCCCCCCTTGCCCCTGATTGAATCTATCAGGGGCTTGCGAGGGCTTGACTCCCGTTGCGTGAAGCATTGCAACGGGAAGGGGTGGGGGGATACCACCACCACCTTTGCAATCCCTCCAGAAAGTCTTGTGGCTACTTCTAGCGACTCGGCAAGCCTTCCGGTAATGCCTTCTCTTATAACCAGTCTATCCACCACCACATCTATATAATGCCTCTTCCTCTTATCCAGGATAATCGCCTCACTTAAATCCCTCAGCCTTCCATCCACCTTCACCCTTGTGTAACCGTCTCTACGGAGCTGGTCCAGTTCCTTCCTGTATTCCCCCTTCCTACCCCTTACAATAGGGGAAAGGATGATAACCCTTGTATCCTGAGGAAGTCCCATGACCCTGTCCACCATCTGCTGGATGGTCTGAGCGGTTATCTCCTTGCCACACTGATAGCAATGGGGTTTGCCAACTCTGGCAAAGAGGAGCCGCAGGAAGTCGTAGACCTCTGTGACTGTCCCAACAGTAGACCGAGGGTTCTTGCTGGTTGTCTTCTGTTCAATGGATATAGCAGGGGAAAGACCTTCAATACTTTCCACATCAGGTTTTTCCATCTGTTCCATAAATTGCCTGGCATAGGCTGAGAGGCTCTCTACATACCGCCTCTGACCCTCTGCATAGATGGTATCAAAGGCAAGGGTGGACTTACCTGAACCACTCACCCCTGTGATGACAACGAGTTTGTCCCTGGGGATTTCTAAGTCAATGTTTTTTAGATTGTGCTCCCTGGCACCTTTGATGATGATCTTGTTCATATAAGACATAAATTTTAAATCTTTCCAATCAGGTAAGCAAGTTTTTTGTAAAAAGTGTTTTTGGCAGTCGGTTTTCCTGAGAGCCTTTCAATCCGCTCTACAAGCTCACGCCTTGCAAGGAAGCGGATGGCCGGAGAGATGCTCCTGCGCAGCCTTTTGCAAGGATGCCCATACCAATCCCGTGAATTATTGCAACTTCAGAAATCCAGCGGACTCTTGGCCTCTTTTACGGTTCTACTCTGTATGGTGTGGGTGTAAATCATCGTCGTCCTGACATCCGAGTGTCCAAGCAACTCCTGAATGGTGCGGATATCGTAATTGGCTTGCAAGAGATGGGTAGCAAAACTGTGGCGGAAGGTATGGGAAGAGACGCGTTTTGTAAGTTTTGCCTTGAAGACTGCCGCCCTGATGGCCTTTTGGACATGCGTTTCGTGGAGATAATATCTCCGGTACTCCCTCGGAACTGGAACAAGAGTCAGCGTCTTTGCTGGAAAGAACCACTGCCAGACCAGTTCCTTTGAGGCGGCAGGATATTTCTTTTCGAGCAGACCATCCATGAATACGCCCGCATACCCCGCTGTAATGTCCTGGTCATGGAGTTCCATCACCCGCTCAATCTGAGCCTTTAGTTCCGGCAGAATTGACTGCGGGATGGGAACGGTCCGGTCTTTCTTCCCCTTGCCGTCGTGGATGGTGAGGATTCCGACGTCGAAATTGAAATTATGCAGCCGAAGCTTCAGGCATTCGAACAAGCGGAGACCGCAGCCATACAGCAACTTGACCACCAAATCATAGGGATGAGAGAGATGCTTCAGCACGGCATCTATCTCCTGCCGGGAAAGAACCACGGGAATATACCGCGTTCTCTTCGCACGGGGAATGTCCCGGTGTTCGCCGAAATCCTTCTTAAGAACATGCCGGAACAGGAACAGCAGGGCATTGAACGTCTGGTTCTGTGTCGATGCGGCAACATGACATTTCACTGCGAGATAGGTGAGATATTCCTTTACGTCCGTTGATGAAAGGTCAAGAGGCGGTTTATGACGCAGGAATTTCTGAAACTGCCGTGCCCAAAGCGCATATGTCTTTAGGGTTTTCCGGGAATAGTGCCGTGTCTTGATCTCCGCCGCCAGACCACTGATGACCTTGTCCCATTCCGGAGATTCAGATGTTACCGCATAGCCGTCTTCCCACAGACGGCGCGGCTGAAGCGGCGAAGGTTTGGGGGATGACGCTGTCGGCGTCACCGTGCGAGGCGATAGAGATACGTCCATCTTTTTTTGTATCTCAAAAAAGAGTGAGACGGCATATGCGGCATACTTTTGCTGTTCCTGTGTTTGCTTCTTTTCCCGCAATTTGTTGATAAACAGCTTCACGCGTTCCGACTTGGAATCCGGAAGCGGGTACTTGCCGCAAAAGTCAAGATAATACCTGCAATATGAAAAGTGAAAAGGGGACAAAAAGTGAAAAGGAGTGAAAAAGTGAAAAGGTGAAAAGGGGACAGATTTATTTATTGAAATGGATAGAGATAGCTTCAGTAAAATACCGCTGTGCCACGGGACAAAAAATAAAAATGTCCCCTTTATTTCCGTCCTTTATTTCCTTTATTTCCTTCTTTATTTCCTAGTGATCCGCTTGCATGGGAACAGTGGCTTAAAGACATGAAAGGAAAAGGTGCTACAGAAGGCCACTTGGCTTGGATTTACAAAATTAGGTTAGCCTTTTTCCCTTTGCTTATGGTTTTTTCATTCCTAACTGGCACCTATTATCTCTTAACTCATCCAAGATTTGTCCCCTCATGGCTTACGCCGTTTGGCAGTTTCATTCCAGAAGCAAAAACTAATGCTGTGATTCTATTGGTATTATCGATCATAATTATTTTCACTACAACCTTGATAGCATTTGTAATTGGACGGAGGCTTGACGTTAAAACTGAACCCATTATCCGCAATCAATCGGAACATAAGACATGATTACAGGGATGATTACGGGGTTTGGCTTAAAAACTTGAATGAAGACAACATAAATAGAGTAAAAGGTAAATGGTAAATGGGACGGTTCTATTTATTCAGTGCCCGTAGCGGCAGATAAAACGGCATTAACATCCAAGTTAATCTTGTTTTTTCCATGCTTATCTGTTAATTTAAACCTGTAAATTATCATCTATATGAACATAAAAGAAAATATTGTAAGGTTTGACGAAATTTTGATTAATTTTACCAAAACTGAAAACATACCTGTCGAAGCAAAAGGAAAAATCGCCAATCCAAACAACCTTCCTTTTCTACAGGCCCAAATTTTGCAGAAAATCTACTTTGACTTATTTGAACAAGAACAAACAACTATTGAAGATTTATCTGAATTAACCGATTATCCAAAAGATAGCAAAATTCTTGGTGACGCCATTGAAGCACTTACTGAAAAAGGATTTTTAGATGGACACTTGTTAGGTGGCTTCAAAGTTCCAGAGCATTGCTTGGACCTATTTTCTAAAATAGTGAAAAGGAATGACTACAAGCATAAAAAATATTCAACAAATATTCTTCAATTTACTACGCCAGATAACATCTTCCCAAGCCTTTTCGAAGAAGAACAAACCATTAGTGAACTTAATAAATATGGCGTTGTTCACAGATGGTATGACTATTTAGAAGATTTTCCCTACTCTCTTATTGAAGACAGAATAAAAGAATACAGCATTAATGCAAATTCATTAATTATTGAACCATTTGCGGGGAGCGGCACAACTTGCGT
>JACRGZ010000057.1 GCA_016234155.1 Nitrospirota bacterium
AACCTCAAGATGTGCCCTGTATATCTTTGCCAGACCCTCATCAATTATCTCCTCATGGAGCTGCTCCTGCTGTTTAAACCGGAATATCTTGCCCGCCTCCTCGGACAGTACCTTCGCAATGCTGTTGAATGCAGCATAGTGAAAATAGGGGTCATAGGCAGAGACCACCTCAACAGTGGTACTTAGCTTTTGCGACAGGGAGAGTGCGATCTGTAAAGCCCCAAATGACTCCGGACTCCCATCCACACCCACCATGATCTTCCCTCCTCTGAATCTCTGAGTGTTATTCCTCGTCACAAGGATATCACTGTTAACCCTCCTCACTACCCTCTCACACACACTGCCAAGCATGTTCTCCTTCACAACCCCGAGCCCAATGGCACCAATGATAACCATGTCGTACTGACTCTGGATTATATCCTCCACAAGCGCCTTGTAGTTCTTACCCTCTAAGGACTTACGCGTCAGGGCAATCTCTCCCCCCCTGCACCGCTCCTCCACTGCATCCAGATAGGAATCTGTGATAATGTTAAGACCCCTGGTGATCAGGGTATCGTGTATCTCACGTTGCTTCTCCAGCTCCCCTTCAAAACGGAATTGCTCCGGCAATCCACCCTCCATCTGGCGGAACCGCCAGTCATGCAGTTTTGCCGCAAACACATGAACCCCTGTAATAGCACCTCCAAAGGCCTTTGCAATCTCGATACCCAGTTCCACCCCATGAGTGGAATAGTCTGAGTTATCCACAGCTACCATTATATTCCGATAGTCCATGATATTACCCTCCCGATAAATATAAATAGTCCCGTTTATAACAAATAATACGCTATCATCACGAATATTGCGACACCATTTATAAATATCCCTACTTTTAGAAAAATATCCACAGGTGTAGTCTTCATGGCTGATGCACCTCCTTCAAAGAAGAAATAGACCAAAATAAAAATTGAAGAACCCCACGCAAGCTGCGGGGATTGCTCTCGCTATGCATTTTCAATACCCATTTTTGATTTTTTATCTTTAACCTTTGCTATTCCTCTGTACCTGCCTGGCCAGGAGCATCTCCCCGCCAAACACTAATGCCATTACGATTACCGGCGTGGTGAATACCCCGCCCCCGGCAGGCGGCATCGGGTAGGCCCAGTACCAGGTGGTCAGTACATGTTTTGAGCCGGTCTCACCATTACTCCCGTCCCATGCTGCAAAGGCCACAGGGATAAACCTTCCAGCCTCAAACTGTACGTCCTTCTCCGCATCTTCTGTCTTAAGAGACCTCTTCATCACCACCCTCCACTGACCATTCCTGTATATACCTCCACCTTTTATCCCCACACCCCCGTCTCTCGGGGTCGATTTGCCAAGCCCTGTGGCATCAAGAAGTCTTATACCCCCCTCTGATGTGGTGGTCCCGCTGCTCCAGTGCCATATGTTTACAGAATGCCCCCCGTCTCCATGCCCGAAGTAGGGCTTCTCCATACCCTCCGGAATCTTCACAGGCCACTGTATTGCCACACCATCAGGATAAAGTCCCCCTTCAGACAGCTCCATCGCCTTTGCGTCCCCGGGCATACTCTTTGTCCGGTCATCCCACTCAAGAAGAAACGCTGCCTCCTTCTCATTGTAGAGGGCCTTCACCGATATATCAGTTATAGTAGGTGTGAAATGCCTCTCTTTTGCAATTATCTGCGGCACAACCGGGAATGTCACAGACTCGGCCTTCTCCCACTGTGCATTCATCGGATCATCACTTATCTCACCGGCTGCCTTTATCATCTTTACCACACTCCCCCCCTCACGCGGGGTCTCCTTCTGTAAGCTTTTCACATAATTGACCACATGCCAGCGCTCCTCCTCGCTTAGCCCCTTCTTGTTCTCAGGATCCGCAAAACTCGGCATGGGAGTGCCAGGTATCCCTGTGCTAATCCGTGTGTAAATCTCCTGCGGCTCACTCCCTCTCCTAAGTGTCCACGGTTTTGTCAGATCCCTCGGCCATACCCGGTCACCCCAGTCGGTCCTCAATGCCTTTGCCGCATCACCACGGGCCTCCTCGCCGTGACATTCAGAACACCGGTCTATAAATAACTCCTTACCCTTCCTGATGCTATCTTCAGAGGAAGATACCCCCTTCCCCACCTTCACCTGCGCGCTTATCTTCTCCTCCACACCTGCAAAACCCTTTATATAGGTGACAAGATCCCTGATCTCCTTATCGCTGAGGAGATCATTCCATGCAGGCATTGATGTGCCGGGAAGACCGTCACTGATCGTCCTGATCAGGTCTTCATCTGTAGGAAAGGGGGCGTCATATGGAGAGCTCTTGTACTTGTACACAGCAGCAGTAAAATCCCTCGGACGGGGGTTTAAAAACTCAGCAGCAGGACCATCTCCTGCACCTTCCCATCCATGACACCACGCACACCTCTTATCATATATTGCCTTTGCGCCGGAAGCCGCCTTATCCTCTGCATAGGCAATAGATAGCATATTCTTTTCACCCTCCCCTTTCTCACCCTCCCCCTCACCCCCTCCCATCAAGGGAGGGGGAGGGGGATTTACACTTGCCTCCTCCTTCATCACGCGGGGGACACGTCCGGTATAATCATAGATAAACATGCTTACCTTCCAGACCTCTTCTTCAGAGAGAAAATGCTGCCAGATCGGCATAGCCGATAACCACGGCGTAGCCTCTTTAGGCAGGCCAGGCCCGCCTGTTGTCACCCTCCAGAAGACAAAGGACTCCTGCAGTTGGGCAATCGTCCCCACATCCTGAAAATTGGCAGGGAGCGGGTTAAACCCATGTGCATAATGCCCCCTGCCATTAAGTTTGTCCCCGTGACAGTAAAAACAGTTCTTAAAATATATCTCCCCACCCTCCCTCACATACTGTGAAAAATTTGCTGCATCCTTCCTGAGCGGATTCTCAAGGGTCAGCAGATTGTAAGATTTATCATATACCTTTGCAGAGGACGGCGGGGCCGGATGGACTGTCCTAAGCTCCACAGGGGCATCAAAACTCGGACGCACCTTATTATAAGTTAAGTAACCGGCAAAGAGTGGAAGGATGATAAACACAACCCATCGCAATCTCTTCCTGTCCGGATCACCAAGCAGTGATACGATTGGCGACGCCATCTCCTTAGCTGAACTATCACTAAATGTCATCACAAGGATCACACCAACAATAATAAAAAACATGTAGAGCCTGATTACGCTCGCAGGGATAAGGTAGTGACCTGACGGTATCTTTAATATAAGATAGCCACCTATAACTATGATTACAGCTAACAGAAGTCTTGGAATCCTCATATACTCCTCCACATCTTTTTAGTTCATACTGAAAAATGCACAACTATTTAGAATCTGCTAAAAATGCCACTGCCATCTCAAACTCGCCTGCTGTCATCCTGTCTCCAAAACCAGGCGGCATGATAGGCGGCATCCCCGGAACTATAAATGCTGTTGGATTCAGGATCGATTCCCTGATATAATCCCTTGCACTCATACCGGGTCTCCTCTTCGCCCCTGAACTACCAATATGGGTGAGATCCGGCGCTAATGCCCCGGCAATACCACCCTTCTCATGCTTATGACAGGCACCGCAACCATACTTCTGAAAAAACTCCTGCGGGGTCCTGGCAGGAGCAGGTGGTGCAGCAACTGCCCCGGCACCAGCCTCTTTCTCACCCCCACCCTCATCACCTGTGGGCGGTTGAACCGTAACCTCTCCACCGTCTTTGCTCTGGAGAAACGCAATAGCTGCATTAATCTCCCACGGCTTTAAGTATTTCTTGATCTCCAGCATCGGACTCTTAGTGTCATTCGACCCGGCTACCCCAAATCCGGCTACCACAAAGGCCGAGGGCTCCATCATAGACTCCCTAAGATACTCCTCCCCCTTCTTTGCCTTCCCTTTATACCGGGGGTCCTTGAGCCTGTCCTCTGAAGTAGCATGCATGTTCACAAGCTCAGGCGCCCTCCTGAGCTTCGGGTCATGGCATAGAATACAACCACCAAACCCACCCCTCTTCCCCTCAAAGATATCCTTCCCGATATCAATAAACTTATCCATTGTCAGTGCCCCCACCTTCTCTTCAAGCGGTGGCGGCTCTGACCTTTGCTGCGGAAGGGTCATTGGAAAAATGGTATACACCGAGAGGATAACTGCACTGAAAACTATAACTTTTATAAAGGTCTTCATCTCTCCTCCTCCCGCGACCCTGAGGCACCCGCTATCTCCGGTAAAGGCTCCTGTTTAACTGTGCTGAGCTGGGCTATCCAGAAACAAAATATCACCAGTACCATAAAGATAACTGTTGCAGTCGTTGCAACAAGCACAGCATGTCCGATCGGAGGTGTATATGCATCAGGCGAGGCATCCCTCATGATCGTGTATACATGCCAGTGCTGCCTGATCCCGGACCTTATATACCCCATCAGGGCCATGAGCCATGTAAAAGAGATTGCTAAAAGAAACAGGGCATACTGGGAACGCGGGGACATCTTACCCCACTGGATCGGACCCAGTGTCCTGGCCTTACGGTGCATTATAACATCCAGAATAAGAAGAATCAGGGCAACACTTAGCGTAGACAGTACCTGCGGAACAGATGCCCGTACCTTAAACGCGGTTGGCACAAGATACCCGTAGATACCGAGAAATATTATATTAACCCACGCTACTGCAAAAAAGACCTTCATAACTACTGTCCCTGCCCCGACCCATCCTACCGTGGGCATCTTGTTTGCCCTCCTGTATAAAAAGAAACTCAGGAATGTAAAGAGTATCATCGTATTGGCAGCCGTGTTCTTCGCAGGCATGATACCAAGAGGACTGAGGAGGGCAGCATGACTCCCTCCTATCTTCTTCATCTCAATCGCGGTCATAACAATCGTGTGAGGTGTAAGCCATACAAGAAAGGCAAGAACAATCACCCCTGCTATATATTTAATCACAGGGGTATATCTCTCTGCCCCACTGATCCTCCCCATCCCGCACCAGAGGTAATAGTTGGCACCTAAAAATACAGAACCGATCAAAGTCGCCTGCACAATAAAAAGCCATGCAAAAATACCCCCCATCGCTGTAATCCCCATCTGCTGACTATAGGCATAAATCTCCGCCATCAAAATATACCCGGCAAAAGGAAGCGGGAGGAGGGCGGCAATGGCTATAAAGTTCGAGGTATAACCCATCCAGTCATAGCGGGCCTTCTCCTCAGGGGTCGTTGAAGAGAGAAATTTATAACCCGCATAGGCCCCCACAATCGCACCCCCAAAGGCAATGTTGGCTATGAACCTGTGGAGGTTTAATGGAATCCAGAAGGGATTACGTATAAATACCCATATGTTGTCTGTTATAGGGGCCCCGGCAGCATCCACACCCACAGGGGTCATCATAAAACCTGTCCACGCATCGGCAATGAAAAGTATAGTCATCCCGAAGGTGTTCAGCAGAAGCCCCAGCGTGAGGTGTATCCACTTCTTCGTCCCGTACCGTAACGCATCCCAGCTATAATAATATGTATAGCAGACTATCGCCTCTCCAATAAAGGCCAGGATATAAAAGATTACAGTAGGCTGAAAGATTCTCATCAGGTATTTTATAAAATCAGGATAGAGTGTCAAAAGGGCAAAGGTGAGCAATCCACCTGTCAGGGCCGTTAGAGAAAAGGCCGTCATACTTACCTTCATAATTTCATGTGCAATATGATCATATCGCTCATCCTTTGTAAATATACCAAGCCCTTCGATCACCAGAACAAATATTGGAACAGCAAGGACAAAGGCGCCAAAGAACAGATGAACCTGGGCCGCTACCCACACAGCCTCCCTGCTCTTCACCCAGCCAAGCTGAGGATAATCCCCGGGCTTCAACTTCGGTGCCTCAAAGGTCGCCTTAGAGGGTGCTTCCTCCACGGATGTAACAGAATGACCCTCCTGGGCCAGCACTGTCTCATTCGAAAGCGGGATTAACGGAATCAGCAGCAGGAATATCAAAAAGATCAGTACCCCGGTCACAAGCCCTTTTTTGCGCATACTTCCTCCTCCCTAAAACCACAAAATTACATAACAGCCAATGCATCTTTCATCCGAAAATCCCTCACCCTCACCTCGGAAACAGATTCAGTCCTAACGATGCACCAAAGTATGCCTTCATAATCAGGAGATCCAGAAAATAAAAATACAGGACACTCCCTACAATCGATACGACCCAAACCAATAACTTTGACATGATATCTCCCCCCTCACCCTTCCCTCTCCCCTCAGGGGAGAGGGAATTTTTTAATGCCCTGGCTTTACACCATGGGAATAAAATAAAAACCACCAGAAAAAGATTAATACAAGCACCAGCGTACCAAAGAAAATCGCCGGACCTAATCTGCTGCTGGATTCTTTCATAATATTAGCCCTCCCCCTGCGACCCTATTTTAATACCTCTTCCAATCGGGCCTCTATCTCGCCCTTCCCGGTAAATCCCATAAAGATGTGCCTCACAATACCATCCTTATCGATTACAAAAAGCCACGGCTCTCCAATGACACCATATCGCTCACCCAGGGCTACTGCCTCATCCTCCGGCCCCCAGAACTTTGAAGCACGGTGGGTCTTTAATATCGCGGCAGCTTCATTCACATGTTGAGGCATAATCTCCCTGATGTTAGACCACATCTTCTCACACCAGATGCAATGGTCAGGATTGCCAAACATGAGGAGGATGACCTTCCCATCCTCATGGGCCTTGCGAAGGTCATCTGTTGTCAGCGGTGCATTATCTCCAACCTCCACCCTCGATTTACCCTCTGGTAACCCCCTTAAACCTGCATAGGAACTGACCGGTAAGATCAGATAAGAGATGGAGATAAAAGATAATAAAAGAAAGAGATGAGAGGGCCTGTATTGTGTCATTGTGCCCCCCCTCCCATTACATTCATTACAAGGATTGGAACTTCCTTTACCAATTCTTTCGTA
>JACRGZ010000058.1 GCA_016234155.1 Nitrospirota bacterium
AAACCATATCCCCGATAGAGGCATTCGGGGATGACAGAAATGGATTTTCAGATGAACCCTCATGAACTTCCAGTTCACAAAGGATGATGAAAATCCCCCTTAATCCCCCTTTTTCAAAGGGGGAAACAGGTTCCCCCCTTTAGGAAAGGGGGGATAAGTCCCCCTTTTTTAAAGGGGGATTTAGGGGGATTATGGGGCGAGGGGGGATTTGAAAAGGTATTTTCAGATGAAAGAACAGAATTTCAACAGGTTAAGATGGAGACGGCTCAATATAATATTGGCATCTTTAGTGATAAGCTTTGTGGCTGTAGTAATAAAGTTAGCCTATCTACAGATATTCGAGGGCAATGCCCTCGCAATGAAGGCTGAAAAACAGCACCGGCAGATGCTGGATATAGAGGGTGAGAGAGGGAATATTTATGACAGGGAAAGAAGGGAGCTTGCGGTAAACTTAGACATGCCGTCACTCTATGGAATACCATCTTCTATAGATAAACCTCAGCACGTTGCGAAAAAGATCTCCGGGGAGTTAAATGTTGATCCGGACTTTTTACAGAGACGATTAAACAATGATAAACACTTTGTCTGGATCAAAAGGCGTATCCAGCCGGAAATTGTAAAAAAGATAGAGGCCATGAATCTAAAAGGATTAGGTTTCGCACCTGAGAGTAAAAGGTTCTATCCCAAGAGAGAGCTTATAGGACATATCTTAGGGTTCACGAATATAGACAGTCATGGCCTTGAAGGCTTGGAAAAGTATTATGAAGAATCTCTGCACGGGGAAAAAGGGACCATTGTCCTTGAGAGGGATGCCCGCGGCCGCGCCGTCCTGACCAGTACCCCCATGGATACATTGAAGGGGGACGACCTGGTATTAACCATAGATGAGGTGATACAATATATAACTGAGAGAGAACTTGATGCGGCAGTAGAGGGACATAACGCTGCCGGCGGCATCGGCATAGTCATGAAGCCATACTCAGGGGAGATACTTGCCATGGCCGTAAACCCGAAGTTTAATCCCAATACCCCTGATAAGTACGGGGCGGGACAGTGGCGTAACCGTATCATAACCGATGTGTATGAGCCGGGCTCGACATTTAAGATAGTAACAGCCTCAGGCGCCCTCGAAGAAAAACTGATATCACCAAATGAGATAGTCCACGACGGAAGCGGAAGTATGAATTTTGGCGGTGGTGTAATACATGACTCGCATCCGAAAGGGGAGCTGATGAGTTTTAAGGATGTAATCTCTCACTCAAGTAATATAGGGGCGGCAAAGATAGGGATCAGGCTTGGAAAGGAACGGCTCTATAAGTATATAAAGGCCTTCGGTTTTGGGGACAAGAGCGGGGTTGACTTGCCGGGAGAGGTCAGGGGTATTGTAAGAAACCCCTCCACGTGGTCCGGCCGCTCACTTGCCACTATCTCTATGGGCCAGGAGATAGGGGTCACGCCTCTGCAGCTTATCACCGCCATGTCTGTTATCGCCAATGGCGGCTGGCTCGTTAAACCTCATATAGTCTCAGAGATAATAGATGTAAACGGAAATACAGAAAAGACAAATACCGATATTGTGAGGAGGGTAATATCAGAAAACACCAGCAGGAAGATGGTAAAGATTCTGAAAACTGTAGTCAGCGACGAAGGGACAGGAAAACTTGCAGACATTGCCGGTTTTACTGCTGCGGGCAAAACAGGGACGGCGCAAAAGATAGACCCTGAGACCGGCAGATACTCGAAGAACCGTTTTGTAAGCTCGTTTGTAGGATTTGTACCGGCAGACTCCCCTGAAATTGTGATACTTATAATAGTAGACGAACCAAAAGGGGTTGCATGGGGAGGGAGCGTAGCCGCACCGGTGTTTAAAAGTGTTGCAGGGCAGACCCTGCACTATTTGCACATAGAACCGGAAAAGCGGCAGGAGATAACGATAATGGCGGGGAATAGTATAGAATGAGGGGTCAAGGGGGCAGATGAAAATCAAAATGCAAAAATCAAAAATCAAAATGACAGAGAAAAAATCAAAATTGATAAATGCAAGGAGACAAATCCTTTTTGCACTTTTAATTACATTTTGATTTTTGACTTTTGATTTTTGATTTTATAACGGGATTTTCGGATGAAGCTTTCTGAACTCATAAACGGCGTCGAAATAATAAGGGCTACAGGCAGCATGGATATTGATATAAGCGGTGTGGCTTACGATTCGCGCAATGTTACCCCCGGCACTCTCTTTGTCGCCATTA
>JACRGZ010000055.1 GCA_016234155.1 Nitrospirota bacterium
AAAAAAACATATAACAAGAAATGAATAATGAAAATTTGCCTCAAAGAACTAAAAGAGACACAAAAAACACTTAAACATTTTTCATTTTTTGTTTAGTGTTATTCATTATCATTAAGTTATTCAATATGCTGAGTAGTTACAAATTCTTGAGCTATTTCTTCAAGATACCGGTCTTACCCTTCCACAGGAGGAGAAGGGGGCTTGCCACAAAAATAGATGAGTATGTCCCTATGATAACCCCTATAAGGAGTGCAAGGGAGAAATCATGGATGACCTCGCCGCCGAAGATAACCAAGGCTATCAACACAAGGGCAGTAGTAAAGGAAGTCACCAGGGTGCGGCAAAGGACATGGTTGATCCCATTATTTATTATTACATTAATCGGGTCCTTGCGCCTCATCCTGAGATATTCCCTGATGCGGTCAAAGACAACCACTGTATCTGTCAATGAATAACCGGCAAGGGTCAGGAGGGCCGTTATGATCAGTAGGTTTATCTCCTTGTTCAGTATATAGAATATACCAAGCACTGCAATGACATCATGAAATGTGGCTATTGCCGCCGCAATACCGAACCTGAACTCGAACCTGAAGGCTATATATATAATAATGCCAATCATGGAGACCACAACTGCTGTAACGGCGTCTCTCTGGAGTTTCCTTCCAACAGTGGGACCTATCTCTGATGAGCTATCCACCACAAAGGTGTTGTCTGGAAATTCCTGTCTGAAGATGGATATTACCTTCTCTGCCACGGGTTCTGCCACAGGTTCATCAGGTGTAATAAGTTTTTTCAGCCGTATAAGGAGCTTGTTGTCTTCAGGAAACTCCTGAAGCTCTGCATCTTCAAGACCATTTTTGGTAAGGACAGATCTTGCAGCGTCTATCCTTACAGGTTTTTCAAATTTAAGCTGTACTGCCGTCCCCCCGCTTAAGTCTATTCCAAGGTTTGCACCACCAAGGAGGATCAGGACGATGGCTATTATACCGAGGAGTGTCAATATGCCGGAAAATACATAGGCGTATTTCTTTAGGCCCATAAAGTCTATATTGGTGCTGCCGACGAATTCCGTGAATTTCATTGTAAGTCCTTTCCTTATATAGAAGGGTTCAAGGGGTCAAGGATTCAGGGGGTCAAGTGAAAAACCTAAGAAATTGACACTTGAATCCTTGAATCCTCGACCCCTTGAACCCTATTTTTATTATATACTCAGTTTCACCAATTTCATCCTGCTGTTAATAAAATCATATATCACCTTGGTGCCCACCAATGCGGTGAACAGGTTTATAGAGATACCAAGACTCAATGTAACAGCAAAGCCCTTTATAGGGCCTGTACCAAATAGAAATAGAACAACTGCAGTAAGGAGTGTCGTAACATGGGCATCTATAATGGTGATAAATGCCTTGTCATAACCTGAATCTACTGCGGAACGTACAGGTTTTCCAGCCCGCAGCTCCTCCCTTATGCGCTCTAAGATCAGGACGTTGGAGTCAACACCCATACCTATTGTAAGGATAATACCCGCTATACCGGGAAGGGTCAGTGTCGCATCAAGGGCGGCCAGGGCGCCTATCAGGATAATTAGATTGAGGAGCATGGCAAAGTCAGCTATGACCCCTGACAGCTTGTAGTATATGACCATAAAGAGGGCTACGAGTATACCTCCTATGATTGTCGCCTTTATCCCCTTCTCTATGGAATCCCTTCCGAGTGAAGGCCCGACTGTGAGATTCTGGATGATCTCTACAGGTGCAGGGAGGGCGCCGGCCCGGAGGACTATTGCAAGGTCCTGCGCCTCTTCCATCGTAAACCGGCCGCTGATCTGTGCCTTCCCCCCTCCGATCTTCTCCTGAATAACAGGGGCTGAATAGACATTCCCATCCAGCACGATGGCAAGCCTTTTCTTTACATTTTCCCCAGTTATTCTCGCAAACAACCTTGCCCCCATGCTGTTAAAAACAAGGCCGACATAAGGTTCATTTAGGTCCGGATTGATGCTCACCTGCGCATCCGAGATGGCATCTCCTGTCATTAATCCCTTGGCTTTAACGAGGTACGGGGTCGTCTGTCTTGCCGTCCTTGTCACCGGATCAACTGCCCTGCCATATAGTAATTCATCCCCTTCCGGGATCCGGCCTGAAATAGCCTTACCAAGATCAGCATCTTCATCCACTAATTTGAATTCAAGGAGTGCAGTCTTTCCTATGAGCTCTATTGCACGCTTGGGGTCTTTAACACCGGGGAGCTGTACTAATATATCATTCGTACCCTGCCTTTGAATTAACGGTTCCCTCACCCCGAACTGGTCAATCCTGTTTCTGATAGTCTCCAACGCCTGTGATACTGCTGAGTCTTTTATCCTGTCCACTTCAGAAGAGCTCAAGGCAAATACCGCCTCCCCAGGCTCGTCCTTTTCCACCGAGAATACAGGGTAATACTTCTTTATCTCACTTATAATATCCTTGCCCTTAGTCGCATCCTGATACCTTACCGCTAACCCGGCTATAGCATCTTCTCTCTTGGCTGAAATTATATTCATACCTTTCTGTGAGAGCAAGGCTGCAATATCATCAGCAGCACGGTCAACAAAGTTTTCAACCGCCTTATAGCCCTGAACACCAAGGACCAGGTGTATCCCACCCTGTAAGTCCAATCCTAAGGTTATCGGTTTTGATGGGAATACCTTCTTCCAGAACGATGGGAAGCCTTCAAAGAGTGGAAGAGATGGGAGAAAGAACAGGATAGCTAAGACCGTAGCCACGGCAAGGAGCATCACCCTCCACTTCAGTGTCTTCTTCATGACTCCTTCTCCTCTGTCCTCATCTCTGAAACAGCGCCCTTTACTATCCTCATCTTTACCTCCGGGGCCACCTGCAGGACAATCGTATCCTTGTCTACACTAACAATTGCCCCTATAATGCCGGATGAAGTAACCACCCTGTCTCCCTTTTTCAGATTTTCCAGCATAGCCTGGTGCTTTTTCCGCGTCTTCTGCTGGGGCATGATAACAAGGAAATAAAATATAGGGAATATCAGGATAATAGGCAAAAAAGACCACAATGTACCAAGCGGTGAGCCCTGCTCACCCGCAGCAAAGGCTAATGATAACATAGTCAACATTGAACACCCTCCTTTCGTACAGCATAAAATTGCCCTCTGAACAGGGACATTGTCCCTTCTGCTACAGCAGTTCTTATTTCGCTCATCAATCTCCCAAAGTAATGGAGATTGTGGAGTGTATTCAGCCTGAGCCCCAATATTTCGCCTGACATGAACAGATGCCTCAGATATGCACGGGAGTACCGGCTGCACGTATAGCAGTCGCAGCCGTCCTCTACAGGTGCTTCATCTTCTCTGTAACGGGCGTTCTTGATGATAATATGACCTGATTGAGTAAAGAGGTATCCCCTTCTCCCATGTCTTGTAGGAACTACGCAGTCAAACATGTCAATACCCCGGATGACACCCTCCACAATATCCTCCGGATGCCCCACCCCCATCAGGTATCTCGGCCTATCCCACGGAAGTATGGGGGTTATCTCGTCCATGACAGTATACATCATCTCCTTCGGCTCTCCAACACTGACACCGCCGATCGCATAACCATCAAACCCTATCCCTGCAAGTTCTCTCACACAATGCTCTCTGAGATCTTTATAGAACCCCCCCTGGATAACACAAAAAAGCCCCCGTTCACTGCTGCTGTAGGCCTTTTTGGACCTGTAAGCCCACTGGATCGTCATATCTGTTG
>JACRGZ010000003.1 GCA_016234155.1 Nitrospirota bacterium
CGTTATCACCTGCCTTAAGCGGTGTTTTCCTTGCATCTCCTGTACTATTGAGCATGCCATTTTTTATGGCAGGCGGTATGAAAATAATCTATGACTTATTGCTGTTCTATAATTTCAGGACCATGAAACCGCCTGAAGAGAAGAAGTTATAAGACAGTCCCCACTCAAAAGAAAAAGCTCTGTTCAGATAAAATCAATATGAATGAGTAAATTATACATGACAAATTCCTGCTGGGCGAGGTGGTGCACGTGAGATTTCGAAAGATTTACGCATATTGACAAGTATATATCGTAGTGTTATTCTCTCCGCAGAGAAGTGGTTATGGTCTCGGAAAGGAGGTGAATAATGGAGGGTATTTGTAAGTGCCTTCCGGTTTTATCCTGTTCCGTTCATAATTTCAGATCCGTCTACTTGTAATATAAAAACTGTTCATGAAAAGGGGGATAAACATGAAGAAACCGTTTGTGAAGTATCTGCTTGCCGGATTCGTGATGATCTGTTTAGCGCTCACCGTCGTAGCCGCCAATGCGGGCGAATTCGGAGAACTCAAGAAGAAGATAAACGACGCCCGCGACACTCTGGTAACAATGCTCAATAACAAGGACAAACGCGGGGCAGACCAGCAAAAGGCCGTCAAGGAGACGGCCGATGCCGTCAGCGCCGCTATTGGAAAGATGAAGGCCCCGGCTGGCAAGGAGGCCAAGCTCAAGGAACTCGCTGACACCTGGGCAGCCTTTAAGAAAACCAGGGAGGCCGAACTAGTTCCTATGATACTCGCCGGCAAGGACGACGACGCTAAGAAACTCGCCGGAGGCGTCCAGAAGGAGAGGATGGGCAAGATCGTGGCCCTTTGTGACGAGTTGGACGCAAAATAGAGGGACCCGGTGGAAACATTCAAAGGCATGGGGCAGTAGAGAACGCCCCATGCCTTTTTTTCGTCATATAATTATTCTGGTGACACTGTTATTACTCACTGTTACTAAATATTCCTTGCGCTATCTATAAATGCTTCAAACAATTTCTGTGTGTATTCATCCTCCGGACTTCGTTCAGGATGCCACTGGACCCCGATTAGAAAAGGATAGTCCGTCATTTCAACTGCTTCAATAACACCGTCCGGAGATAAGGCACTGTCTATTAGTCCTTTACCGGAAGACTTGATCGCCTGGTGATGTGCGCTGATAACAGGGATTTCACCCGAAAATCCCTGCTCCCCCTCCCCCCCGTGTGGGGGGAGGTAGGAGGGGGGCGTAAGGGGAGGGGGCGTATTAAATATTCTATAAAGGAGAGTTCCTTTTTTTATCAATACATTATGCACCGACCTGTGATCGAGGGGAGCAGGAATCTGAGTTGGTATGTCCTGGTAAAGGCTGCCACCGAGGGCTACGTTTATTAGTTGTGCACCGAGGCAGACCCCGAGCACAGGCTTTTTAAGACGGATCACCTCGTTAAGCAGGGCTATTTCAAATTCTGTCCGCTCATCAGGGGACAAGGTGAGATCTAAAATTTGTTCTTCACCATAATATCCAGGCCGTATATCATCACCGCCGCTGAACAGGTAGCCATCTGCAAATCTGGCAATAGATGTTATATTTGACTTGTGACTTATTATTGGAAGTATGACAGGTACACCACCTGCATTTTCTATAGCTTTTCCATATGCCTCAGGTAGTGTGACTTGCTGTCTGTTTCGTAATTCTTCTGTCTTAGCAGTGATGGCGATTATAGGGAACATATTGTTTATGCCAGTCTCATAGTAATCAACTATAGAAAGTTGTCATTTATCAGATTTTTCGCTTCGCTCAATGTGACCCTTCGGGTCCCAATGCCTTTGCTTCGCTCAGAATGACAGCCTGTCACTCTTTCTTAAACTCCATCATTCCGTCCTTTACATCTACTACCACAGTTTCACCCTCTTTAACTGATCCGTCAAGAATCTTCATGGCAAGCGGGTCCTGCAGAGATCTCTGGATAATGCGCTTCAGTGGCCTTGCCCCGAACACAGGGTCATATCCCTCTATTGCAAGGGATGCCTTGGCTGCCTCGGTGAGTGTGAGATTGATCTTTTTATCTCCGAGTAACTTATGGAGTCTTCCAAGCTGAATATCCACGATCTTTTTTAGCTCTTCAAGTCCAAGTGAATGAAATATAATAGTATCATCAACCCTGTTCAGGAACTCAGGCCTGAAATAGGCCCGCATGGCCTCTGTGACCCTCTTTCTCATCTCTCCTTCATCCCTGCCGCCAAGCTCCTGTATGTACTGGCTCCCTATATTGGAGGTCATTATGACAACTGTGTTTTTAAAATCAACAGTACGGCCATGGCTGTCAGTCAGTCTGCCGTCGTCCAATAACTGTAAAAGTATATTAAAGACATCAGGGTGTGCCTTCTCGATCTCATCAAATAACAGGACCGAGTAGGGTCTTCTCCTTATTGCCTCTGTCAGATGCCCACCCTCCTCGTATCCCACGTAGCCGGGAGGTGCACCGATAAGTTTTGCCACTGAGTGTTTTTCCATGAACTCTGACATGTCAATCCTGATCATAGCCTGCTCATCATCGAACAGGAATTCGGCTAATGCCTTTGCAAGTTCAGTCTTTCCAACACCTGTCGGCCCCATGAATATAAATGAACCGAGAGGCCTGTTCGGGTCCTGAATGCCTGCACGCGCCCTTCGCACTGCATTGGCTACTGCTGAAATCGCCTCATCCTGTCCCACTACACGCCGGCTGAGATTTTCCTCAATATGGAGGAGCTTTTGTACCTCACCCTCTAACATCTTTGCAACCGGTATGCCTGTCCACTTTGAGACTATCTCTGCAATATCCTCTTTATCAACTTCTTCTTTCAGGAGTTTTCCCCTTGACTGTGATTCTGCAAGGCGCCTGTTTTCCTCCTCAAGTTGTTTCTGAAGTTCCGGTAACTTGCCATATCTCAACTCTGCTGCCTTCTCAAGGTCACCGCCCCTTTCTGCCTGTTCTGATTGAATGCGGGCGGCCTCAAGCTGCTCTTTAAGGGTTCTGATCTTACTGATATTTCCTTTCTCTGATTGCCATTGTCCCCTTAATACGGCCCCGCTTTCTTTGAGATCAGACAACTCCTTTTCAATCTTTTCGAGCCGCTCCATTGAGTATGGGTCCTTCTCTTTTCTAACTGCCTGGCGTTCTATCTCAAGTTGTCTTATCCTACGTTCAATCTCGTCAAGCTCTGAAGGCATGCTGTCTATCTCTATACGGAGCCTCGATGCTGCCTCATCAATAAGATCAATAGCCTTATCCGGCAGAAACCTGTCAGTGATATATCTGTTGGAAAGTACTGCTGCGGCTATCAGTGCAGCATCTTTTATCTTTACACCATGATGGACCTCATATCGCTCTTTAAGCCCGCGGAGTATGGAGATCGAATCATCAATATTTGGTTCAAAGACTGTAATTGGCTGGAAACGCCTCTCTAATGCCGCATCTTTTTCTATATGCCTTCTGTATTCATCAATTGTGGTAGCACCAACGCATCTCAGTTCACCCCTTGCCAGGGCGGGCTTTAACATATTTGATGCATCTATAGCGCCTTCTGCAGCGCCTGCACCAACCAATGTATGCAGCTCATCTATAAATAATATTATCTGCCCCTCTGACTGCTCAATCTCTTTGATTACTGCCTTTAATCTGTCTTCAAATTCACCACGGTATTTGGAACCGGCGATAAGTGCACCCATATCTAACGCCACTACCCGTTTGTTCTTTAGCCCTTCAGGGACATCTCCTGCAATGATACGCTGGGCAAGACCTTCTGCGATAGCAGTTTTACCCACGCCGGGTTCGCCTATAAGTACAGGGTTGTTCTTGGTTCTCCTTGACAGTACCTGGATTACACGCCGTATTTCCTCGTCCCTTCCTATTACAGGATCCAGCTTCCCCTTTTTTGCAAGCTCTGTAAGGTCCCTGCTGTATCTGGCTAATGCCTGGTATTTGTCTTCAGGATTCTGGTCTGTTACCCTCTGTGAACCACGTATATCTACAAGTATCTTTAGTATCTTATCTTTTGTCACCCCGCGGTTTTTAAGTATCCTGGAAACAGCGTCATCAACCTCAACAATCCCGATTAACAGATGTTCTGTGCTGATATATTCATCATGTAATCTTTCAGCCTCTTGCTCTGCCTTATCAAAGACATCCTTCAATTTAGGTGTTACATAGACCTGCCCCATACTTCCAGGGCCGGAGACCCTTGTAAGCCTTTCAAGTTCTCTGGATAAATCCTTCTCAACAGACGTTAAATCTATCTCAAGTCTTCCCAGTATCTGAGGTGTTACACCGTCTTTCTGTTTTATCATTGAAAGGAGGAGGTGAACTGTATCAAGCTGCTGGTGGTTATATCTTTCAGTAAGCTTTTGTGCCTCTGCCACTGCCTCCTGTGCCTTATAAGTAAGCCTGTTCATCTGCATATCAATTATCTCCTTCCTTCTTTATTATGCCCTGCTTTTACCCTAACTTCTTTTCCGGCCGGTTTTCTTGTAAATCCCTTTCCTCTTTCTTCAGTTCCTTTGCTGAGTCTGGTTATTTCTTTTCTTAACTCCTCCCGCAGGTATCCGATCAGGCCCTCCATTTCATGCTGCATCTCTTCCATCTGCAACCTCATATTCAGGATAACCTCGACCCCTGCAAGATTTACCCCCATATCTCTTGTCAGGTGGGTGATTAATTTGACTCTCTCAACATCTCTGTGGGAATAAAGCCGTGTATTTCCCTGTGATCTTTTTGGTGCAACAAGCCCCTCCCTTTCATACAGGCGAAGGGTTTGCGGATGAATGGAAAGCATCCGAGCCACTATCCCTATCATATACAGTGGAGTATCCCTCTCATCGGCCATGCCTTATCTCCTCCATCTTAAACGATCTCTTGGGTTTTCTTTATACATCGGGGATATCTTTCTTATAATGCCCTTGTCCTCTTCACTTATGTCCTTTGGTATAGCAATCATTATCTTTATATACTGATCACCGCTGCCACCGCCTTTAAGATGCGGCATCCCCTTACCTTTTAATCTGAACATCTGACCTCCCTGGGTCCCTGTTGGAATAGTCATTGATGCCATCCCATCCATAGTCGGGACTTCAATCTTTGCTCCGAGGGCCGCTTCATTGATAGTAACCGGCAGTTCACAATAGAGGTCATCTCCTTTACGCTCAAAGAATGGGTGTGAACGTATGGACAATATTAAATAAAGGTCACCTGGTTTTCCGCCCCGTATGCCTGCCCCTCCCTTTCCTGCAACCCGCACCTTTGTCCCGTTATCAACACCTGGCGGTATCTTTACGGATATCTGCTCAGATTTGAGGGTAGTCCCCTTACCTCCGCATAATCTGCACTTGGAAGATACTGATCCCTTACCATTGCAATTCGGGCATGCAGTAGAGTAGCGAACAAATCCTCTTCCGCTCTCTCTTGTCCCTTTTCCTTTGCATGCAGGGCAGGTAGTCCTTGTTGCACCAGGTTCCTCACCTGTGCCATAGCAGCGATCGCATGGGCTCTCCTTCTGTATATTTATATTTGTTGAAGTGCCTGTATAGGCATTTTCAAGATCTATCTCCAGGTTATAATATAGATCCTTTCCTGGCTCCGGTGCAGGCTGATAACCTTTACGCGTTCCAAATACGTCTCCGAACAGGTCCTCGAATATGGAACCAACCCCTCTGTCGCCTGTTGAGGTAAAATCAAAACCGCCGGTTCGCTCTGCCCATGGTTTGAAGCCCTCTCCTCCCTGGAAACCGGCATCAAATGCAGCATGACCATATGCGTCATACTGTTTCTTTTTCTCAGGGTCGCTTAATATTTCATATGCCTCGTTTACCTCTTTGAAACGCTGTTCAGACTCTTTATTATTCGGGTTAAGGTCAGGATGGTATTTTCTTGCAAGCTTTCTGAAGGCCTTTTTTATTATTTTATCATCCGCATCCCTTTTAACACCAAGGATTTCATAATAATCTTTCTTTGCCATTTTATATAACCTTATAAAAATATATATTGATAATTATATAATAAGACTTGAGTATCTTATAGTCAAGGTTAGGAAATAGGGAAACCTATTTTATAGATATCTTCAGGTTTGAAGCAGCCCTTTTCAGTTATTATGGCAGCGATATATCGTGCAGGTGTGACATCAAAGGCAGGGTTTGATATCCTGACCTTAGATGGTGCTATTTGTGTCTTGCCAAATATGTGGCTTACCTCAGCAGGATTCCTCTCCTCAATAGGTATATGTTCACCTGATGGAATATTAAAATCAATGGTAGAGAGAGGGGCAGCCACATAAAAGGGTATGCCATGCTCCCGTGCCAGTACTGCAACACTGTATGTCCCGATCTTATTTGCCACATCACCATTTCCTGCAATACGGTCAGCACCGACTATACACAGGTTTATCATCCCCTTTTTCATGAAATAACCGGCCATATTATCCGTAATTAGCGTGACAG
>JACRGZ010000056.1 GCA_016234155.1 Nitrospirota bacterium
AGCAGGTGAATATATTCCGGAGTATAGCGAAAGCGCTCAGCAACAACTTTGGCAGGCAGGCGCTCGACAAAAGAAGCACGCAGGGCTTCGTAGCGACGTTGCCAGTCGAATTCAGGATAGAGGAAGAATTTTCTATCCGGCATCGCATATCTTATACTATATGACGGTAATAATGTCAAGCAAAAAAATCTTAAAACATAATATTCATAAAAACGCAAAAAGAGAGCGAAAAGAACATTATTGCCTGACGTGCAGTATTTATAAGGTTTACACCAGATGGTTACTGTTCCATGCCGAAGATTTAGAACCATCAGGTAAATGTTTAAAGATTTCATTAGCTCCACAATAACCGTCATATAATATAAGATATGCATGCCCTGCCCTGATTGTCGGAATGCATATAATTCCCTGAAAAAGCAGGGTTTTCTTCTATGTGAATAGATGCTATCATTCATAGAAATCTTATATCCTTAGGAGTTGTGAAAATCGGTGTTAATCGTATTTTATATATTGCCCCATAGCAACAGGAGGTACTAATATAATGCGCTTTGAGGTGATGTTAATCGGGCCTGATGAACTGATTCAGGATAAACGATAATTCTTCGGATAATTTGAATAGAAAGGTTTAATCATGAGAATAAGCCGTTGATTGCAGGGAAAAGGAGCAGTATCAGGCAAACCAGACTATCTTGACCAGGCTTACAAGATAGGAACCAATATAATAGCGGCCGCTGCTATGGCATTAAGTTCCCTGTCCGTTGTGGCCAATTCCGCCACATTGAAGGCAGTCAGGATAGAGGTAGATTAGGATAACCCCTCACCCTTCCCCTCTCCCCACCCCCCTCCATATCCTCCCCCCACAAGGGGGGGAGGAAAAAAGCTTGCCCCCGAAGTATTGATCGGGGGGTGGGGGGAGGGACTTACAGGGGGAGAGGGATGGGCCTGTCCTGAGAGAAGTCGAAGGAGTGAGGGGGAATTTTCAGAAAATGCCCTTTTGAGTCTTGCCGCATCTATAGAGCATCGGTCAGAGCATATCCTGTCAGATGCCATTCTGAATAAGGCAAAGGAGAGAGGGATTTCTATCCAGGAGGTAGAGGGTTTTGAGGCATTTCCTGGTATGGGGGCAAAGGGTGTAATAGGAGGAAGGTCCTACTGTGTAGGGAGTAACGCGTTGTGCCGGGAGATGGGGATTACGACTCATGAGGCAGAGGAGATGATAAAACGGCTTGAGAATGAAGGCAAGACCCTGGTCTTTTTAACCGGAACAGATGGACTTATTGGTATCATCGCTGTCAGGGATGAGATAAGGCCTGAGGCGGCAGGCTCTTTAAAAAGGCTCAAGGAGATGGGGGTGTCCGGCCTTGTTATGCTTACAGGCGATAACGAGAAGGTTGCAGAGACGATGGCAGAAAAGGCCGGTATTGATGAATATATAGCCCGGCTACTTCCTGAGGAAAAGGTAAAGGCTGTGGGAGATCTTAAGCGGCGATATGGAATGGCAGCCATGGTAGGAGATGGCGTAAACGATGCCCCGGCCATGGTTGCGTCAGATTTAGGGATAGCCATGGGTGCGGCAGGCACAGATGTCGCTATCGAAACAGGGGATATAGTCCTCATGTCCGATGACCTGTCCAAGATCCCCTATGTCCTCCACTTAAGCCGGAGGGCTGTAAACAATGTCAGGCAGAATATCGCTATCTCACTGGCAATAATTGCCTTTTTGGTGCCGGTAGCCCTGATAGGCTGGATTGGACTTGTCCCGGGGATATTGATAAACGAGGTAGGGGGGCTTCTTGTTATTATCAATGGGCTGCGGCTGCTTAAACGGACTAAAGATTAAAGGAAGATTAAGGCCTGTCCCTGCGGGCGAGCTGTCTTCGGATCACGCTCTTTCTTAAGGTCTCATACTCAGCCCCATAGCCCCCCTCCAGGAGCCTTCTTGCGCTCATGATGAGGGATATAGTTACAGGTGAGTCATAGGCTGTTTCCAAGAGGGTTGACCCGCCGCCGGTTGATCTGAATCCCATATCAAATTTTCTGCCGGATTCCTTCTCATAAGCAGAGGTCATAAAGTTTGTGCTCCCCCCGCCTATCTCTTTTACCGCCTCTTTATTTGTATGGATAGCATCTATCAGCCTCCTTGTCCCCTCAGGGTATTTTTCGTCGTCTACACCAAGCGGCCCGTTCCAGACAATAGACTTCGCCTTATCCACCACACCTGCATAAAGATCCTTTGTCCTGTCGCCAATATCTATAAGCTCATCATCATCCAGCAGCTCATGGAGCTGCACAGATCTTAAGATGCCCTCCCCTCGTTTAACCGCATAGTCCACCGGGGCGATCAATCTCCGCCCCTCAAGCGGGTTTGGATCCCTGAACTGGAAGTTGTTATAAAGCCTCAATAAACCCTGTGCAAGGTTTATCTCCTCAGTATTGTATTCATAACCGCCATTCTCAGATGAGTCAAAACCCTTAAGCCTTACCTCCCGCAGGCCGCGCAGGTCTTTTTTAACATCACCAGGCAGACCCCTGAGGTTTTCCTCTTTTAACATCGTCAACTGGGCGTATACAAAGGCATAGATCAGGTGACCGCCGACAAGGACATAGTCTACAAGCCTCTCACCGATCTGGAGGTTTAACTCCGGGTTGAACATATTGCTCCAGTGGGTCGTCTTCTCCGCCCTGAAGATCGCCCTCATGAGCTGGAGGCTATCCTCAACCTTATCCCCCCCTACAATGACTATATATGGTGAGCCGGGTCGTTTAATCTTTGCATGGGCCTCGATCTCATCTACAAGAAGGCTGCCCGCCAGTCCGGGTATATACTCATGGATCCGGTTGGATGTAGCCTCTTTTCTATGGGCAGTACCGAAGGAGTTCTGGATGCTCACATCAACAACAGCCGTTAAAGCCTTTGCCAGTGTGTCACGGTTCTTTGTCTCATCTGAATGGAATCTTATATTATCAAGCAGTGGTATGACCTCGTCTTTAAAGAGGGCCTTAAGATAATCAGCGTTAAATTGTCTATTAAATTGTTTGGGGATATATGTGCCGGCCGCCGGATCAAATCTGATGATCTCAACATCCCTGCCAATAGCTGCGGAGAGGGGGGCAAGTATGGGGTCCAATGTTAATGACGGGTCATATCCCTTTGGTCTGCCAATGTGTGTTGCCAGGAGAGGTGTGACGCCGGCATTGATCAGATCTTTTATGAAGGGGGCTGCCTGCAGGATCCTGAAGGGGTCTGCTACACGCGGGGTTTGACCATCTCCACTGATAATCGGGACATTAAAGTCAGATTTTACAAGGGCGACCTTACCTTCAAGCTCGCCTAAGTAGTCAGAGGCCTTTAAGTAGCTTAAGATCCCGTCCATTTCGTTAAGTTCGATAATTGCCGACCATAAAGGTCGGCGCTACAGCAGTTACAACAGGGATGATATTTTCTCCAGATAGCAGTGAAACAACCACGGGTCAAATTTATATACAACTGTAAATAATAATGGGAACAAAAAGGTTAAACTAATGAGGAGCCCTATCTCCGAAGGTATGACTGCCCAACCCTTTTTCCCGGGCATTACCTTGCAATCACTAATAGCCGCCAATCGTTCAATCCTGTCTGTAAGCAGACCGTGATGCCTGGCCATGCTGAAGCCTATCGCATAAGGCTCAATGTCCCGGTTTATGCCGGCGACCGATGCTTGCTGCATCTTCAGGAGGGCAGATGCTACATCTAACGGCCTCCCGGTAATTAGGGCTGCGGCCTCATCTCCGATTAACTCGATCTCTTCTCTCCACCACCTGAAGAGATAATGTGCGTGGGGCAATACACACAGGATGTTTCTGCAAAAGAGAAGGATCCCTTTGAGGATATTGTCCCTCCTCCTGTAGTGAGAGGATTCATGGGCCAAGAGACATTGCAGCTCCTCTGTTGAGAGGGCATTTAACACACCTGTGGAGATGACGAGGGAATTTGTTATATACCCCCATACGAAGCTGACCATATTCGGGGTATCTATGATATTTACCTTTAATCCCCCTATTTGCCCTGTAATTCCATTTAATTCCCCTTTAATAAAAGGTGAAAAACGAGGATTTATATTAAGCCTGTTGATAACGGCACGCGCCTTAAAATAGGACATCAAAGATACAATTGCGTAGAGTATTGGTATGAGGATAATGCCTGCCGCAGCTATTAATAATCCATTAAAAAACGGTATCTCAGGTGAGACAAACGAGAATATATAACAATATGGCTCATTAAGGCAGAACATGGGCTCCCCGGCTATTTTTATAAATACAGGGGGGGCAAAAGAGGTGAATAGAGTAAATGTGGATAGCACAGGGGGGGCAACAAGGGATATATAGAATAGCCTGCTCCTGAGGAGAGGAGAGGAGAGGATTCTTCTGCCGATAATAGAAATTAAGAAGAATATAAGGGATAAAAGAATATTAAGGACTGCAAAATTCAGGAATAATAACCCTACATGGTGTAATTTATCCATATAGCTCCCTCCCGAAAATTCGTAATAGTTCACCGCAGAGACGCAGAGAAAATTCTGTTATTTGAGGCTCTTGCAAAAGTCTAAAAATGCTGTCATTCCCGCATGTTTTAAGCGGGAATCTATTGTATTATTACAAAAAATCATATCCCCGATAGAAGATTTCGGGGATGACATAGACTTTTGCAAGAGTCTCATTTGATTAATTTCCATACTCAGCGCCTCTGCGTCTCTGCGGTTAGCTGACCTTTTACGGAAATTATAGATTAAGATACCATATCATCCCTACCTTGACAAGCAGACGCTTTATCATATATTGTCTAAACCGATGGAAAAATTTGACGTGATAATAGTAGGCACAGGGCCGGCAGGGATATTTGCCGCATGGGAGTTGATGACCTCCAATAACAAGATAAAGATACTCATGCTTGATAAAGGCGGTGGCCTTGCTGAGAGGATTGAAAGGACTAAGGCCGGTGTGCATATGGCAAGGACAGAACAGCCCGATGTCCTCTCCTGCGGGTGGGGAGGGGCCGGCGCCTTCAGTGACGGCAAGCTTAATCTTTCTATGGAAGTCGGCGGTTTTTTAAAAGATTTCATACCTGAAGAGGCGCTTAAATCTTTGATTGAATATGTAGACGGTATCTATCTTAAATTCGGCGCACCGGAAGAGTTACACGGTACTGAAACAGGCAAGATTGCAGACCTTGAAGATGCAGCAGCCATGTATGGCCTCAGGTTTATCCCCTTTCCGATACGTCATCTCGGCACTGACAGGTGTGTAGATGTCCTCGGGGGATTCCTCTCCCATATAGAGAAGAGAGTTACCTTAAAGTTCCATGCCGATGCGGAAGAGATACTCTACCATGACGGTCATGTAACAGGCGTTAGGACAAAGGCCGGTGAGGAAATCAGGGGGGATTTTGTGATCATAGCGCCAGGCCGGAGCGGGGCACAGTGGCTTGAGAAGGAGTCGGGAAGGATCGGCCTTAAAACACTTACAAACCCGGTTGATATTGGGATAAGGGTAGAGACAGCAGCCCCGATTATGAAGCCTGTTACCGATATTGCCTATGAGGCGAAATTGGTTTTCTACTCTAAGCAATTTGATGACCAGGTGAGGACCTTCTGTATGAACCCGTATGGTGAGGTGGTGCGGGAGTATCATGGCAATATCTGCCTTGTAAACGGGCACAGCTATTCCACAAGGCGTTCCAACAACACCAATTTTGCCATACTTGTAAGCACAGTATTCACAGAACCGTTCCATGAGCCCATTGCCTATGGGCAATATATAGCGCGGCTTGCAAACATCCTTGGCGGAGAGATTATTGTGCAGAGGCTCGGTGATCTGCTGCAGGGGAGGCGTTCTACCCATGAGCGGATCAAGCGGGGGACTGTCCGGCCGACCCTGCCTGATGCTACCCCCGGTGACCTCAGCTTTGTAATTCCCTACAGGTACTTATGTGACATACTGGAGTTGCTGCAGGCAATGGACAGGCTTACACCGGGTCTATACTCCAGAGACACCCTGCTTTACGGCGTAGAGGCAAAGTTCTACTCCGTGCGGATAAAGCTGAACCCTGAATTTGAGACAGAGATACATAACTTATTTGCAATAGGAGACGGGGCAGGTGTAACCCGCGGGCTGATCCAGGCATCTTCCTCAGGGGTATTAGCCGCCAGGGAAATCTTGAGACGCGTCGCTCCCTGCACCGCCTGATGCAAGAAAATCCCTTATAATCTTTTTTATCTCTGTCGGGGTAAAAGGCTTCATTATATAGTTACACTTACTCTCTTCAAGGAACCTCTGTGTCTCCGGATTGACTATATCCCCTGTGGTAAATATCAGCCTGTTTATCAGATCAGGTCTGAGACTGTGTACAACCCTGTATAAACCCTTACCGTCCATGGTGGGCATTTTTATGTCGCTTATTATAAGGTCATAGTCTTTGTCCCGTATTTTATCAACAGCCGCCATTGCATTTATCGCAGTGTCAACTTCATGCCCCATCCCCTCAACAATGGTCTTCAGGAGATTAAGGATGGTAATCTCATCGTCTACTATAAGGATCCTTCTTCTCGTCCATCTTGACTCATCATTGATAGCGGTGGTTTCCCTCGCTTCCCTGGCTGCCGCACGTGCATTGGCCGACGGTGAAACAACCGGCAACTCAACAAAAAAGCTGGAGCCTTCGCCGGGTTCACTTGCAGCGTAAATATTTCCGTTATGTTCTTTGATGATCCCGTAGGACACACTTAATCCAAGGCCTGTCCCTTTGCCTACTTCCCTGGTTGTAAAAAACGGGTCGAATATCTTGCTCAAGTCTGCCTCAGGAATCCCTCCCCCTGTATCAGAAAAGGTAATCTTTATCAGCCCGTCTATATGTTCAGACTTGATGTATAGCCTCCCATGCCCGCCCTTTTCCACCATAGCAAGATGCGCATTATTTATTATATTCAGAAAGACCTGTTGAATAGTATAAGGGTCTGCCATTGTCCAGGGGACGTGTTTATCTAAATCTGTAAGTACGTCAATATTATCTATCCTGAGCTGATAGACCTTGAGGTCCAGGGTACGCTTGATGATCTCATTGATATCACAGAACTGTTTTTCAATCCTGTGCTGTCTCGCAAAACTCAGCAGGTTCTCTATTATCTTTTTACACCTCAAGGCTGCGTCATTGATCTTTTCTAATTGCCCCTTCAGGTTATCATCCTTCGTTGCCTCTAAAAGAAGCTCGCAATATCCTATCACCCCTGTGAGCGGATTATTGAGTTCATGCGCGACCCCTGACAGTATTTCACCGAGGGATGACAGTTTTTCCGCCTGGAAAAGCTGCTCCCGTAATCTTAACTCCTCAGTGATATCCCTTATATATTCAATCCTGTTGACCAAATGACCCCTGCTGTCAAAGACAGGGAATACATATCTTTCCACGATCCTGTTGTCCTTTGTAGTGGCCTGATGTCTGTGAGACACCTCTAAATTAGCCCCATTGTTTACATCACACTCGGGTATGACCTCATTGCAGCCATATACTAAATCGTAGCACTTCTTCCCGATGACATCCTTCTCCTGAAGTCCATAGGTATTAAGGAAGGACTTATTGACCTCCACGATAGTGCAGGAGGGGTCAAGGAGGAAGATATAATCCCTGATGCCGTCATATATGAGGCGGAGTTTGTCCCTTGTCTGCTTGAGTTCCTCCTCTTCAGTCTTGACCTTTAAGTTGGCATCAAATAACTCATTCGTCTTCTTCTCAAGCTCTTCGTTCAATATGACAAGCTCCTCATTTGCAGACTGAAGCTCCTCCTGCTGTGACTGGGCCTCTTCCAAAGAGACCTCAAGCTCCTGATTAGCGGCCTGGAGTTTTTCATTAAGGGTATAAAGGTCTTTAGTCTTTTTCTCTAACTCGGAAAGGTGGGTTTCCCTTTCCCTGTTTCTTTCCTTTATCTCACTGATCATGTAGTTAAAAGACCTTGCAAGTATGGAGACCTCATCCCTTGTACCCTCTGCAGCCCTAACCGGCACCATTATATCAAGGTTACCGGAAGCTGCCTCCCGTGACTTCTGTACCAGCATCCCGAGGGGTTTGGAAAGCCGTGTGGTTACAAAGACGGCAGTCCCAATGGCAAAGATGACACCGAATACGGTTGCCAATAAGATATTACGGCGGCTGTCGGAATGGAGTGTTATGAATTGGGTCTCCGGCACCCTGACAGATAGATTGCCGATTACATCCCCCTTGTTATCCTTTACCGGGTCAGCGGCAGTTATATACTTCTCTCCTGACATAAAGGTAACGCCCCTATAGCCTTTTCCACTATTTAATACTGCCATCACTGAGGCAGGGAGGAGGGTGCCAATAGTCTTGTGGCCATTATCATAAGGAACGGTCGCCGATATCCGCACGCCGTCCATATCTATAGTAACAACCGCCCCTGGTATCTTTGCCGCTATTGTATCAGGGACAAAGTTATCCCTGTTTAATATATCCCCTGTAATAATGGCGCCTACAACACTATTTTTGTCCATAACAGGTACAACTGTCGTGAGCATCATGGCATCCTTCAATGACTCATGCCCCGGGTCATACTCATCTGGCTGGGCCTTCTTAATAGGGATAACCACATCGTTTGCCAACCCCTCACCTTCGATGAGCAGCATCTCCCTTGTCATAATCTCAGATGAGATAACAGGTATTCTGCCTGATAATGCCTTTCCTACAACCCCATTTAGCTCAAAGAAATCCCCTGACTTGTCACTGTTCAGCCTCGCTATAACCCTCCCGGCCCTGTCTACTACCACCCATACATCCACGTAGGGCCTTGTTTTCTTCCATATCAGCATCTTCTCCCTGAGGAAATGCCGGTCATTCTTTAAGATGGCCCGCTCTACCACCTCAGTTGCCTGGAGCATGCCGAATTTCATCTGATCGGCACGGACATAGTACTGAAGCCATGCGGTTTCCAGGTTTTGCGAAGCGGCCTTCTCAATCTCTTCATGGACCTTTCTTGCAACCAGCCTTTCAGAGAAGATGGCAAAGAGGACCATCGGGACGATGACGACAATGAGAAAGGCTAAAACAAACCTTGTGCCGAGAGATGTATCCTTGAATTTCTGGATCATACGCCTAAATCCTCTGGTAGATCTTCTCCTTCTTAAATACCTCCTGAAACGTGTCCCGGTAAGCAAGGGGTACCGCCTCGCTCCTGCCGAGGATAATGAACCCGCCCCTGTCAAGGGAGTAGTAAAATTTCTCAAATACCCTTTCCTGCAGCTCCTTCTCGAAATATATCAGGAGATTACGGCATAATATGATATCCATGTGGGAGAGATGTATATGAGAGACAATATTATGCACGCCAAAGGTTACAAGATTCCTGATCTGCGGCACCACCTGAAAATTATTGCCTGTTTTATGGAAAAATTGTTTTCTCTGTATCAAGTCCACATTTTCTAATGACTCCTGACCGAAAATACCCTTCCGTGCAATATCTACAGCCCCCTCATCTATATCAGTGGCAAATATTTTGACCTTGTAATCTTCTTTATCTTCACCCGAAAATGCCCTTTCAAATCCCCCCGTACCCCATAATCCCCCTAAATCCCCCTTTAAAAAAGGGGGACTTTTACCCCATA
>JACRGZ010000008.1 GCA_016234155.1 Nitrospirota bacterium
CCCGAAGCAGGCTTTGTCGGTAGGCTTCATGGCTTCGGTTTCCCTAACCACGCTACCCAAGCTATATGGTTTGTGACCTTTTACCATAAGAGGACTTTCACCTCATAATAAGGGTTGAGCTTTACTCTTGGCACACAGCCTTGGCTCATGGGCGGTTCATCTGAAAATAACGTAAATCATTCACTTACGTCCTGATAACCGTGAGAAAAACCAGCTTACTGCTGAGTTAACCTTGGTCCTCTGAATCGCTGCTGAAGGCTCCACATGCTTGGGACACACCTCCGTGCAATCACCTACCACCGGACACTTCCAGACACCGTTCTCTGCCGCAACAACCTCACGTCTTTCAGCCCGGCCCTGATCCCGTGAGTCATTATTATAACGGTACGTAAGGGCAATTACAGCCGGCCCAAGGAAATCGGGATGTAGCCCGTATGCGGGACATGCCGCATAACAGAGGGTGCAGTTGATACAGAGACTCTGCTGGTAGTAAGCATCCATCTGAGACGGTGTCTGCAGATACTCACTTGAGGTATCCTCATCATCTTTTTTATTCTTCCTTATAATCCATGGTTTGACAGACTTTAATTTTCCCATGAAGTCTGACAGATCAACTACAAGGTCTCTTACAACCGGGAAGTTCGCCAGAGGCTCAAGGGTGATCTCTTTCGGATAAAACTCGTTCAGATATGTTGAGCAGGTCAACCGTGGTGTCCCGTTTACCATCATCCCGCAGCTACCGCAGATGGCCATGCGGCATGACCAGCGGTATGCGAGAGAGCCGTCCACCTCCGCCTTGATATGGTTCAAGGCATCAAGGATGCTCCAATCCTTCTGATAAGGGATGGTAAAGCTCTGGGGTCTGTACTCGCTGTCTTTGTCAGGATTGTAGCGATAGACTGTCAGTTTAATTTGATCTGCCACAGTATTAATACTTCCGCTCCTCCGGCTTCCACTTTGTAAAAGTCACAGGATGTTTCTCCAGCCTTGGCCCCTGCGGCGTCTGATATGCCAGTGAGTGATGGAGAAAATTGTCATCATCACGGTTCGGATAATCCTTCCTCGCATGTCCACCCCTCGACTCTTTTCGAGTAAGCGCACCCAGGGCAACCACCTCAGCCACATCCAGCATATTATCAAGCTCCATAGCGTTAACTAATTCCGTATTAAAAACCTTACTCTGTTTTGTCAAACGTATCCTGTTAAACCTCTCTTTAAGACGCTGTATCACCTGTAATGCATCTTTGAGCCCTTCTTCAGTCCTGTATATCCCTACCTTTTCATCCATCGTCTTGCGCAGCTCCGACAGGATAGCCCCTATCCGCTCTTTTCCATTCTCTGTCCTGATATACCTCTTCTGGATTATATCCATTTTATCTTTAGCCAATGACTTTAATTTATCAGGTGAAGACGGCTTTGCCTGTGCAGCATACTCTGCTGCAGTCTTTCCAGCCCTTGCCCCAAAGACCAGGATCTCTGCAAGGGAGTTTGAACCGAGCCGGTTTGCACCATGGATACTGACACATCCAGCCTCACCCGCAGCAAAAAGTCCACGGATAGGAGCCTTCCCGTCCTTGTCAGTGTGTACACCTCCCATTGTATAGTGCATTGTAGGGCGGATTGCAATAGGTTCATGCACAGGGTCCATCCCTGCGAAATCAATGCAAAGCTCACGAACCATCGGGAGCTTTTCCATTATCTTTGCCTCACCAAGGTGTCTCAAATCCAGATGCATATATGAACCATAAGGCCCGTCAAAGCCCCTTCCCGCCATAATTTCTTCTATTATGGAACGTGAGACAATGTCCCTTGGGGCAAGCTCCATCTTAGTCGGGGCATATCTCTCCATGAACCGCTCACCTTTGTTATTGAAGAGATAGGCGCCCTCTCCACGGGCAGCCTCTGTGATCAATATCCCTGTCTTCATAAGCCCTGACGGATGGAACTGGATAAACTCCATGTCTTTAATCGGAGCGCCTGCACGATAGGCCATAGCAGCGCCATCTCCGGTCTTGATCCCTGCATTGCTTGAGAAGGCATATATCCTCCCGACGCCACCCGTGCAAAGGATAACAGCCTTTGCAGAAAGGATGTTAAATGTCCCCTGTCTGATATCGTAGGCTAATATCCCGGCAATCCTGCCGTCATCCACTAACAGGGCAGAGGCAAACCATTCGTCATATCTTTTGAGTGCATCATATTTCAATGATGTCTGAAATAAGGCATGAAGGAGATGGAACCCTGTCTTATCGGCAGCGTGAAGTGTGCGCTTCCTGCTCATCCCGCCAAACCAGCGGGCGGCGATACGCCCGTTATCTTCACGGTTCCACGGGCAACCCCACCGCTCTACCTGAATAACCTCTTTTGACGCATCACGGACAAATGCCTCTACTGCATCCTGGTCAGCAAGGTAGTCACTCCCC
>JACRGZ010000060.1 GCA_016234155.1 Nitrospirota bacterium
AAACCATATCCCCGATAGAGGCATTCGGGGATGACAGAAATGGATTTTCAGATGAACCCTCATGAACTTCCAGTTCACAAAGGATGATGAAAATCCCCCTTAATCCCCCTTTTTCAAAGGGGGAAACAGGTTCCCCCCTTTCGGACAGGGGGGATAAGTCCCCCTTTTTTAAAGGGGGATGTAGGGGGATGATGGGGCGAGGGGGGATTTTAAAAGGTATTTTCAGATGAACCGTATGCATATCATGCCGGTCAAACGGATAGACGGTGAAATAAGAGTCCAGGGGGACAAGTCCATCTCCCATAGGGCTGTCATATTCGGCTCAATAGCCAATGGCGCTGTAACAGTTACAAATTTCCTCCACTCCGATGACTGCATAGCCACAATGATGGTATTTAAGGCCATGGGGGTTTCTATTGAAGAACCCAGGCGGGATACCTTAGAAATACACGGTAAAGGTCTCAATGGGCTTACTGAACCTCCTGACATATTGGAGATGGGGAACTCCGGCACCAGTGCAAGGCTTCTATGCGGACTTCTTTCGGGCCAGCCTTTCTTCTCGGTAATGACAGGAGACAGTTCACTTCGCCGTCGGCCCATGAAGAGGGTAGTGGAGCCTTTAAGGTTAATGGGGGCAAATATATGGGGTAGAAGTGATGGAGATCACTTGCCGTTGGCGGTAAAGGGTGGGGGACTAAAGGGTATATCTTACAGGTTACCGGTGGCAAGCGCCCAGGTTAAATCAGCCGTTCTTCTTGCAGGTCTGTATGCTGAAGGTAAGACCTCAGTGGAGGAGGCCGCGCCGACAAGAGACCATACAGAACGTATGCTCCGGTACTTTGGCGCAAGTCTTGAACTTGAAAAAGATGGAAAGGTTATAACGATAAAAGGGGGAGAGAGGTTATATGCAAGAGATATAGAGGTGCCCGGGGATATCTCGACGGCAGCCTTTTTTATGGTAGGGGCCTCTATACTTGATGGTTCTGAAATCATGATCAAAGATGCCGGTCTTAACCCTGCACGTACCGGGATAATAGATGTCCTGAAAGAGATGGGGGCGTCTATTGATGTGTCCAACATCAGGGATAGGAGTGGAGAACCTGTTGGTGATATATATGTAAGGTCATCCTGTTTGAAGGGTATAGAGATAAGTGGTGAGATTATACCGAGGGTGGTTGATGAGCTTCCGGTTCTGTGTGTGGCTGCTGCAGTTGCAGACGGCGAGACCCTGATAAAAGATGCCGCTGAACTGAGGGTGAAGGAGAGTGACAGGATAGCGGTGATGGCAGAGTGCCTCTCTGCGATGGGGGTAAAGGTAGAGGTATTTGATGATGGCATGAGGATAACAGGCGGAAAGAGACTGAAGGGGGCGATATGTAATAGCCATGGTGACCACCGCATAGCCATGTCCATGGCAATAGCAGGACTTGTTGCGGACGGGGAGACGATCATAGAGGATACTGAGTGTATAAAGACATCGTTTCCGGGGTTTGAAGAGACACTAAGAAGTATATGCAAATAATAGCCATAGACGGCCCTGTTGGTGCCGGTAAGAGCACTATAGCAAAACTCCTTGCCGGCAGGCTTGGGTATGCCTACATAGATACAGGCGCCATGTACAGGGCGATAGGGTGGAAGGCATACACTACAGAAGCCCCTATCAGCGAGGGTAGCTTAGAGAAACTCTGTGACAGTACAAGGCTTGATATTGAATTAACAGATAGTCAGCAAAGGGTTATAGTAGACGGGAAGGATATTACAGATGAGATAAGGACACCTGAGATCAGCAGGATGTCATCGGTTGTATCGGCTTATGCCTCTGTCAGAAGGTATCTTGTAAAGCTGCAAAGGGATACTGGAATAAGCTGGGCTAAACGTTATGGAGGTGTCATTGCAGAAGGCAGGGATATGGGGACTGTGGTGTTCCCTGACGCTGCATTTAAATTTTACCTCGATGCAGATATAGTAGAACGCGGGAAAAGAAGATGGAAGGAGTTGCAGGATAAAGGCATGGAGGCTGAGTTAAGCGAGACTGTTAAGGGGATAGAAGAGAGGGATGCGAATGATAAGGGGAGGGAGATAGACCCGTTAAGAAAGGCTGAAGGCGCCATAATTATAGATACCACCGGGCTTAGTGTCGAAGAGGTAGTGGAGGAGATGCTAAGAAAAATCAAGGGTAAATCCTTTGAAAATTAGGGGTCAAGGGGTCGAGGGTTCGAGGATTCAAGTGAATTAATATCACTTGACCCCTCGACCCCTTGAATCCTTGACCCCTTACCAATATCAAATGACCAAAGTGAATATACTAGGCAGGATACTCTACACCATTGCCCATGTCATCATTTTCATCCTTGCTAAACTGTTATTCAGTCTCAAGGTAACAGGTCAGGAGAATATCCCGGAAAATGGCGGAGTGATTATTGCCTCAAATCATTTAAGCTACATGGACATCCCTATCATGGCTTGCAGTATAAAACGTCCTGTCAATTTTATAGGTAAGAGAGAACTTTTCTCTATACCCATATTAGGCTCACTTTTCCGTATACTTGGCGGGATTCCTATAGACAGGGAAAAGATTGACAGAACGGCCCTCCGTGAGATTATAAAGAGGCTTAATGCAGGCAGCATAATAGTGATCTATCCGGAAGGGACGAGAAGCCTTAATGGTAGATTGCAGCCCGGGAAACCTGGCGTTGGGCTGTTTGTCAGGATGAGCGGTAAGAGGGTTGTCCCTGCCGCTATTCAGGGTACTGATAAGGCCATGCCTGCAGGAAGCTGGTTAATAAGGCCGGCGCCTGTGAGTATTAAGTTTGGCAGGCCGCTGGACTTCAGCGAGTTTGGCAGGAAGGAGGGATTTTCAGATGAACCCCTCATGAGCCCAGGCTCACAAAGGATGATGAAAATCCCCCTTAATCCCCCTTTTTCAAAGGGGGAAATCAGGTTCCCCCCTTTAGAAAAGGGTGGTAAAAGTCCCCCTTTTTTAAAGGGGGATTTAGGGGGATTATGGGGCGAGGGGGGATTTGAAAAGGGATTTTCAGATGAAAAAGAGGGCACCGAGCTTACGATTACAAATATAATTATGGACAACATAGCTGCCCTGCTTAAGATATGAGATTGAGAGGCATTTCGAG
>JACRGZ010000059.1 GCA_016234155.1 Nitrospirota bacterium
GGTTCTCTTCAATAGCAGAATGGAAGGAATTCATCAACTCCATGACGGAAGAAGAACATGGCTGGCTTGAGTATCAGGGATACGCCTTTGCCGGTCTGATCCTTGTCCCGCGAGAAAATTTGATAAAGCATACCAACGAGTGGGTCAAGAGAATAAAAGGCAAGGAGATTTCCATAGAAAAGAATTGGGACTTTGCATGGGAATTGATCACAGAGCATTTGGGGAAAGCCTTCCAAGTGTCATCAAGTGTGATAGAAAAACGACTGGATAAGGATGGCATCAAAGAAAGGTACAAGTAAGGAGTGATAAAGAATGCAGAACTTACTGGAAGAACTAATTCAACTGCTTTCAGAAGATGAGCGGCTTGTTTCCGAGGGGAAGCTTCTGAAAAATAAGGTGATAGAGCTTGCCCTTAATATGGATGCTGGGCTGATTAAACTATTACTCAAGAATGAGCCTATTAAACGGCATTTCTTCGCTGAAATTGGCAGGGAAAATGTATTGAGGTCAACAGTAAGGAAGAAAGCGAAGAAAAACAGATTGCCGTCAATACATTAGAAAATGAAAACAACGAATTCCGCACGGTTTTTGCCGTGGATAAACTGAACGAAGGATGGGATGTCCTCAACCTCTTTGATATTGTCAGGCTTTACGATACACGGGATGCGAAAGCAGGGAAGCCTGGGAACACAACTATATCAGAAGCACAGCTTATTGGGCGCGGTGCGAGGTATTGCCTAAACCCAATATAGTAACCTTTAAAAGTACGAAATAGTTGCGGACATAGAGAAGTTGCAGTTATTCAAAGGCATAAGAGTAAGGCATGGACAAATAGGACTTTCTTCTCATAAAAGAACCTCGGAATTACATGGATGCTCCATCAACCAATTTCTATGTCGGGATTTGGGCCTATCTTTCTCAAAACAAGGGATTGACAAAATGATTGCCATAACATATAAGATGGTATGCCGTTTATTACCTTAATATTGACTGTAATAGTCTATGTCTTCTTTGTTATTCTCTCTCCCATTTTGTTTGCTGTCCCTCCTGCATCTCAATGGGTTGTTGATGGCGGTGTCCTGAATGTTGCAAAGAGTAATGAGACATCCCTTGCTGTTACGCCACATGCCCTTGCACCTTCTATCACCTTCAATGGGGATACTCCTTATGTCACATGGGCAGAGATAAACAGTAAGGGGGTGTCTCTTGTACATGTGAGGCATAAGGACGGAAATCAGTGGGTGGAGTATGGAGGGCTGTTGAATATATCTATGACGGGACACGCATCATCTCCGACCCTTGCATCTGCTAAAAATAACCTTTACGCAGTGTGGAGTGAGGCGGATTCAAAGGGAGTTGCACAGATATATGTGAAGGAATGGAACGGGAAAGAATGGGTTAAGACAGGAGATAGTCTCAATATAAATCCTGCAAACAATGTTTTAAGTCCGGTCATCTCAGGTAATGACACTTCTCTATATGCTGCATGGTTGGAGGTCAATTCAGCAGGCATCTCAGGTTTATACGTAAAAGAATGGGATGGCAATTCATGGAGGCTCCTTGGTGGAAAGGTGAATAAGGCTCCTGAAAGACATGCCTTTGCACCATCCTTGGCATCGGATAAAACCGGTGTCTATTTGGCCTGGGCAGAATATGACAAAGATGGTATATCTCAGGTCTATGTGAGCCGCTGGTATGGAGAACGGTGGGATCCTGTGGGAGAAGCGATAAATACGGACTCAACAAGGCACGCATTATCACCATCTCTGGTAATCCCAAAGGGGGTTCCCTACATTGCCTGGATGGAATATAACGACGACAATGTATCTCAGGTTTATGTAAAACGGTGGAATGGAAAGGAGTGGGTAAAGGTTGGCGGGAGTGTTAATGTAAATCAGGCAAGACATGGATCAAGCCCTTCTCTTGCCATGAAAGATGGCATTCCATATGTGGCATGGGTGGAGATAGGGGAGAATGACACCCCTGATATTTATGTTAAACACTGGGAGAAAAATTCATGGGCGCCGGATGGCGGATATGTAAATGATGCATTGGATGCAGTGGTTACCGCACCTTCTATCTCGGTCAAAGATAATAGCGTTTATGTTGCATTCAGTGAGACAGATACGAGCGGTATCTACAGGCTTTATGTAAAGCGGCTGACAGAGGGGAGAGGAGAGGCTGCAATTCAACGTTCGGGAGAGGCGGCAAAGTCTCTTCTCCGGAAGAAAGGTTCCTCTCCAACTTTCTTTACCGCAATGCCAAAGGATCCTAAGCTTCCTGAGTATCTGCCGCCGCCGCTTGCATTCCAGTATCTCCCGAGGACTTATCTTGGTGAGGCGGACTGGATGGCCGGGGTTCGCAATGGTATTTTCAAACCATTTGATTCAATAGACCCTGAAGCAAGGCCATCATTGCCCCCTCTTGACCTTGATATAATATTGCCTGTCAAGAAGGAATTCGGTATCCCAGGCGTCATCTTTCCGCACTCATCTCATACTTTCTGGCTTGATTGCAGGAACTGTCATCCCACTATATTTACGCCAAAACGGGGCGGGAATCCTGTAACCATGCACAGGGTGATTGAGGGAGAGTATTGCGGGCGGTGCCATGGTGTGGTCGCATTCAGAGTCTACGACTGCTTTCGCTGCCACTCAAATAAATAGGCTAATCGTGCTTTCCTTTGCCATGTTTCTTATTACCTTTTTGGGGATGTTCTTCAGCCTTGTAACCGGGGCCCTCTACAGCGCTAAAATGCCTCCCTTTATACTTAGGCCCTTGCACCTTATACAGATTGAACTCCCGTTCCCGGAACCTGTGGATCTCCTCTATCTTGTACTTGCGTAATCCCGGCGGCAGTGATTTATGGACGGCATGCACCCATGGCCCCCCATAGCCTGGCGCCCAGAACCAGCGGCTGTCATGGAAGTAGTAATAGCGGCCGCTGATAAAGAATATATAATAGGGGACGCCTATTGCAACGTAGATACCAGGTTCCGGAAGAAATATCATCATCGGCGGGGCACTGACTACTACCGGAGGCGGCAGGGGGATGCCTACATTTATATTAACGTTTACCTCTCCCCATGCCTGACTTCCCGCAATAGCCATTACCAATATTAAAATAGCCATACCTGCTGTTACCCGTTTAATTAAATGCTTCATGCCATACCCCCCTTACATAGAAATTTTTATCCACCTCACTTTCTTTAACAGATAAGGTATTCTCCTGTCAAGGGTAATATGTGAGATGCTGTAATGCCTGGAAATTCAGGAGACACAATATTTAATTCAAATACCTTTTTAAATGAAGTGAACCAAGTTTTCGTTTTTTATCACGGCCTTAGGCCAGAGTCAATCTCTTAATAATTCAGTATAGTGTCCACACGGCTTACAGCAAAGCCTCACTTGGCAACCAGAGTTCCTTAACAATAATTATATAGAACAGTCCCAATTATTTCCAACTATTGCAGACTCTTTATAAATGTTGGTTGTGTTAATGGATACATGGCCCAGCCATGCTCTAATGGTATTGATGTCGACACCTGCTTTCAACAAATGAGTGGCGGTTGTATGTCTAATAGTATGAGGACTTAC
>JACRGZ010000061.1 GCA_016234155.1 Nitrospirota bacterium
ATTCTTCTGTAAACACAGGGGTTGCAGAAAGGAGAATCACCTTTTTGATCCCACATTCAAAGAGATTATCCAGCAAGCTTATAAAATGTTTCAGGTTGATATACAAATGAAATTCATCAAAGACAACAACTCCCCCGTTTAGAAAAGAAAGGAGGCGTTTAGCACTACGATAGGCTTTTAAATTGGTCAGTAGATGAAGAACATCCGGTGACGTCAGCAGGATATTTTTTTTACTTGCCCAAACATGCTGGTGCAAAACAGTATCAATCAGTTCGCTTCTATCAATGCGGTAATCTGCGCATTTCTCTTTCAAGAATGCTATTAACGAATCAGTAGAATAATAAAATATTGTAGGAGCATGGCCTCGGGGAATTCCTGTCTCATACGGCCATATTATTGAGTCGGGGAAATCTTTTTTGATGGCGCTTCTTTGCGCATCCATCAATATTTTTGTCGGATAAGTGAGGACAACAGCTCCATTCCAGTGATCTATAATCTGCCTGACAATATGACTCTTACCTGAACCAACAGGAGCTTCAACAATTATAATCTGTTCCATAGAATCAAGTGCGTTAAGGGTAGCCATCTGAAATGGCCTAATACCCTTAACTTCTTTTACAGTCCTTTGTTCAATCAATAAGTTCATTTTTTTCTATAAAACTATTGAAAACACTTGAGAGCATAGCCATGTATCTTGCATATTTCAACTGGACTTTCTATATCGCAGCATACGCTCTCTTACATGGAAACCGATTTTCTTTTCCTTTGACTCAGGTGAAGCCATTATTTGGCGAATGGCGTCAAAGACGATCTTGAACTGGGCATCGTACTTCTTTTCCATTTCCTCTATCTTCTGCCTCAGTTCCTTATGTGTGGCGAGCATCTCCCTGAGTTTTGTAAAGGTTCGCATTATCTGGATGTTGACGGTAATCGCCCGCTCGCTGTTAAGAACGCTTGATAGCATTGCCACCCCATTTTCTGTGAAGGCATATGGTAAGTACTTGATATTCTGGCCTCTCTTCAAGGTCACAAATTGTGACCTTGAAAGTTCCATGGCCTCTTCCTGGCTCAATTGGAACATAAAATCCGAAGGAAACCTTTTGAAATTTCTTTTAACTGCTTGGTTCAATACCTTTGCCTCAACACCGTAAAGGACAGCCAGGTCCCTATCCAGCATAACCTTTTTGCCTCTGATGATGAGTATCTTGTTTTCGATAATCTGCTGGGGAATAACTTCCATGCCTTTTGCTCCCTCAATTAATGTTCATACGTCCCAAGAACCTCCTTCGCATATCCCACCGCAGCCTTTGCCTCTTCCTCTGTCAGGAATTCTATGCCGTATTCTGTTTTTACATACAACGCGAATAATTTCCTGAATACCTGTGCTATTCTCTCACCAAAATGTTTCTCTGTTAGAGGCAAGAGAACGGATACTTTGCTGGAATAGCCTTCTCCTTTCATTGCAAGGGCTGCCTGGATGGCATGTTTTGCAGCCACAAAACAGAGGTCTGCTATCCCCGTGGAGTTATATTTCTCCAAAATTTCTTCGGCCATCCGAACCTTCTTTGATTCAAATTCACAGGACCGTTTAAAGAATTCTGAGTATTTGACCGCCGCCGGCTCGGGATTGATAGATAAGTCCACATCTCCGTAAATTAGCTTTCCCTCCTTCTTTACTGCAGTATAAAGGGGCACCTTTTCTTTCTGAAAATCTTCAATGACTGTATGGACTATAGTTATATGTATCCCTGTATCAATATCTCTCACGATATCATCTACAGCCTTCCGTGTTTCTTTGTCCGTCTTATTAAAAATGGCAAGCAGGTCAATGTCAGAGTCACGACGGGCGGTCCCCTTTGCCCATGATCCATAAAGGATCAGACAGATGATATTGTCTTTAAATCTATCGATAAGATTTTTTTGTAGTGAGGTGAGTGTTTCTTCTATAGCTACTGGGAGATCGCTCATAGAAACCTCCGTCAATCACATTGTGGCCCTGAGGTCAGATTATATCCTTTAATGCCAGCCTATATTAGCAAATATTTATCTTTTTGTGTAGATGGTTTTTCACTGTTTATGTACATAAATATCTGCTATAGTAATGAGGTTTTTTGTAGAGGAACTTTGTATGTATGCTGATTTTCTTAAGGTTGCAGAGCATGCTGCCCGGGTTGCCGGCGGTATTCAGATGAAGCATCTTGGTAAGCCTCTGGAGGTGGAGTTCAAGGGGGAGGTGGATATTGTGACCAAGGTGGACCGTCTCTCGGAGGAGGCTATTGTAGCGATAATACGGGACGCATACCCTGACCATCAGATTATGGCGGAAGAGGGGACTGCAAAGAAAGGGGATTCGCAGTACCGCTGGATTATAGACCCACTTGACGGGACTACAAACTATGCCCATGCCTTCCCCTGTTTTGCGGTATCCATAGGGCTGGAGGTATCAGGCAAGGTGGTTGCAGGCGTGGTCTATGACCCTGTAAGGGATGAATGTTTTACGGCGGTTGATGGCGGTGGTGCATATCTTAATGGTAGGCCGATACAGGTATCAACGATAGACCGCCTTGATAGGGCGCTCCTTGCAACAGGATTTCCTTATGACAGGAGGGAACACGCTGACAGGTATCTGGTACCCTTTAAAAATTTCCTGCTGAAGGCACAGGAGGTAAGAAGACCAGGGGCTGCCTCTATAGACCTGTGTTATCTTGCATCCGGCCGCATAGACGGTTTCTGGGAATGTAAGCTGCACCCATGGGATGTTGCTGCTGCATCTGTTATAGTCAGAGAGGCAGGAGGGATGATGAGCGATTTCAGTGGAAATGAGTACAGCGTATATGGTGAAGAGACCCTTGCCAGCAACGGGAGGATTCATACTGAGATGGTGGAGATGTTACGACTGGGGGCCGAGTGATTCAGCGTTTTATTATTTCGTCTATCAGGGCTGCTAAACTGACGAACCTTACAGTAATGCCGCCATATGACCGGGAATATGACCTGTTCACATCACTTGCAACCACAAATGTATTCCCCTTTGGATAATGTCTTCTGAAGACCTGTATATTAGTTGCATCAAATTCCGGGACAGACCATTTACATTCAATTACTGTAGGGGCATCATCTCTCCATGTTAATATAAAATCTACTTCATGACCGCGTTTATCCCTCCAATACAGTATCCTGCGTGACTGTAAGTGTGCCTGCATCTCATTTAGCACAAAGTGTTCCCAGAGGATGCCAAGATCATCACGTCTAAGATCATGCCAGCCACGGTAGTAGCACATAAACCCTGTATCAAAGGCATATACTTTGGGGGCTGAAATAATCTCAGCAGGGCGATGTGAACTGAAGGGACGGACTACGTGGACTACATACGTTGCTTCCAGAACTGACAGGTAATTTGAAATCGTTCCACGGCTAACCTCACACGGCTGGGCGAAGCGTGTTGCCTCAAATATTCCCCCGCTCTGAGCCATTAAAAGCTCGGTAAATTTTAAGAATGAATAACGCCTTTCAAGTTTGAAAAGCTCCTGTATATCTTTAGCCCAGTATGCATCCATCCACTCCTGGAAATCACGATCTGGCAGCTTCTTCGCCAGAAAGAATGGAGGCAGGCCGCCATGAAGGAAACGGTGAATCAGATCAGTTTGATTAAAATCCTTAATGTCCGCCAGAATCATAGGGGTAAGCCATAGTTCTGTTTTACGGCCTGCTAAGGTGTCCCGGAATTTTGATGAGGCACCGAGAGTGGATGATCCTGTAGCCAGTATCCTTGTTTCAGGATAATGGTCTGCAGCTATTTTAAGGGTCTCCGAAGGGTTGTTGAGGCGATGGATTTCATCCAGTATAATCGTCCGGCTGCGTAAATCTTCCAGAAAAGACTGGGGGTCTTCCATCATCCGGCGGGTTCCGGGGAGTTCGCAATCGAAATATTCAATCTTAGGAAGGCTTTTGCATAGATATGTCTTGCCGGCCCGCCGTACCCCTGAAAGCCATATCACAGTGCGTTGTTTCCATGCCTGTTTTATCCTTTCCAGCCAGAAGTGTCTTTGAACCATATGCAACTATATTAGCGTATGGTGTTACTAAATGCAAGCATATTCTCTTTTAGCCACCCTGTCATCCCGCCTCACGCCAGTTTTTCCCGACACCTGTGTCAACCTTTATGGGCACAGCAAGGGGTATCACCCCTTCCATCTCCTCTACCACAAGATTCTTTGTAACCTCTAATTCCTCAGCCGGGACTTCGAACAACAGTTCATCATGGACCTGCAGTATCATCCTGCTTTTAAGCCCTTCATCACAAAGCCTTTTGTGTATCCTTATCATTGCAATCTTTATTATATCCGCAGCGCTCCCCTGTATTGGGGTGTTTATAGCAATCCGTTCACCAAACTGCCGTATGCTGTTATCGCTGTTTGCAAGCTCCGGCACATAACGCCGCCTGTTTAAGAGGGTTGTTACATATCCATCTTCCTTTGCCTTAACAAGGGTATTCTCTATAAATGCCTTAACCCCTTTGTGCCGTGAGAAGTAGTTGTCAATATATTCCTTTGCCTCATGTTGTGATATCCCTATATCCGATGCAAGACCATACGGGCTCATGCCGTACACTATCCCGAAGTTGACGGCCTTTGCCCTCCGCCTCATCTCAGGGGTTATGTCTGAAGGAGAGAGCCTGAATATCTCTACGGCAGTCCTTGTATGAATGTCCTCGCCATGTTTGAATGATTCAATCAGGAGATCATCTCCTGACATATGGGCAAGGATGCGCAATTCTATCTGAGAGTAATCAGCGGCGAAGAGCATACAACCATTCCCGGCTGCGAAGGCTTCTCTTATACGCTGCCCCATCTCTGTCCGTATTGGTATATTCTGGAGGTTTGGCTTGCTGGACGATAGCCTTCCTGTGGCAGTCACTGTCTGGCTGAATGATGTGTGCACACGGCCTGTCTCAGGGTTTATAAGGCCGATGAGTGCATCCACATAGGTAGATTTAAGCTTTGTCAATTGCCTGTAAGATAATATCTCCGCTGGCAGCTCATGCTGGATGGCAAGCCCTGTAAGCACCCCCTCATCTGTAGAGTAGCCTGTCTTTGTCTTTTTTACGGGCTTCAGCCCGATCTTGTCAAAGAGGATACCTGCAAGTTGTTTCGGGGAGTTTATATTGAACTCCTCGCCGGCTATGGTATAGATCCTCTGGCATATAGCGCCCATATCTTTATCCATCTCCTTTGACAGCCCGGTCAGAATATTGGGGTCCACCTTTACACCTGCCATCTCCATATCTGCAAGGACCCCGGCGAGCGGTATTTCAATGTCATAGAAGAGGTCATGGACACCAATCTCATCTAATTTCGGCTCAAGTATATCAACAAGCCTTCTGATGATGTCAGCACGCCGGCATATATGGCGGGCCATTTCTATATTTGCATCTGAAAAACCCACCCTCACTCCTTCGACTTCTCTCAGGACAGGCCTATCCCTCTCCCGCCTATTTTCGGGAAGGTGGAGATTAAGATGCTCAAGGGCAATGCCTTCTAAGCTGTGATCAGGCCGGCCGGAGTTAAGGAGATAAGAGGCGATCATCGTGTCAAAGGTAAATCCCTGCGGTTTCAAGCCTGATCGCTTAAGCAAGACGATTTGCCTCTTTATATCATGGGAATATTTCTTAATATCAGGATTCTCAATATACGGACCTAAGTGACTCTTTATCTGCTGAAGGGTTATTGTCTCTGTAAAAAGAGTTTTATCGGCAACAGGTATATACGATGCCTCCCGCTCAGTAAATGAGATCCCGATGCCTTTTATCCCGGCAGTCATGGCATCCGGAGTGTCACTCTCTATATATATAGAAAAACTTTTCGCACCTGTTATCTTTTCGATGATACCTGATTCAGTGAATTGTGAATTGTGAATAGTGAATGGTTTTAAACTATTTACCATTAACCATTTACCATTCACTGATTTCAATATAAGATTGTAATTTCCCTCTTCCTCCACAGCATGTGCCGGCACAAGATTCTTGAGAAGGCTTGAGAACTCTAATTCCCTGAAGAGTTCTATCATCTTGTTGTAATCAGGCTCCCGTTCTTTAAAATCACTGTAGTCCATATCTATAGACAGCCCGGTATGTATCAATGCCAGTTCCCTGCTGAGTCTGGCCTGCTCTGCCTGTTCCTTTAACAGGCTTTGCAGTTTCGGTTTTTTAATCTCGTCAACATGGGCAAGGAGACTCTCTATAGTGCCGAAAGTAGAGATAAGCTCTTTTGCCGTCTTCTCTCCAATCCCGGAGACCCCGGGGATATTGTCTATAGAGTCACCCATAAGTCCCATGACCTCTACTACACGAGATGGTCTCACGCCGAACCGTTCCAATACATCCTGTTCACCATATAACTTATCCTTCATGGGGTCATAAATCCTGACATGGGGAGTGATAAGCTGCAGCATATCCTTATCGCCTGTAACAATTATTACTTCATAACCCTCCTGTTCACCCTTCCTTGCAATAGTCCCTATGACATCGTCTGCCTCATACCCCTCCTTTATGAGGATCGGTATGTTAAAGGCCTCCACAACCTTGTGTATGTATGGTATCTGCACTGAGAGTGAATCTGGCATCCTGGGCCTCTGAGCCTTATACGCCTCATATGTCTCATGCCGTTTAGTGGGCCCCTTAGGGTCAAATGCTATAGCAAGAAGCGGCGGCTTTTTTTCGTTTAATATCTTGATAAGCATATTTGTGAAGCCATAAATGGCATTGGTGGGAAAGCCCTTTGAGTTTGAGAGCCCCTTGATGGCAAAATAGGCCCTGTATATGTATGAGCTTCCGTCTATAAGGTAGAGTTCTTTCATTGGTTGTCCATTGTAAATCTTTTGTTTATCCATAAAGGTCGGCGTTATATCTTCCCCTCTCTCTTTAATCTCGCATGTTCCTTTAGCATGCATTTGTCCATTACTACCAGCAGACCTGCCTCTTCTGCCTTCCTTGCCGCCGCTTCATTCACAATCCCCTCTTGCATCCAGATTGCCTTTGCGCCAATCCTTATAGCCTCTTCCACCACAGGAAGGGCATCTTCCGGTTTTCGGAAGATATCTACAACATCCACCTTTTCAGGAATTGAACCAAGGTCAGGATAACACTTCTCTCCATAAACATCATTGAGTGTTGGGTTCACAGGTATAATCCTGTAACCCTGCCCCCTGAGATAACTCGCCACAGTAAGGCTTGGTCTCCCCAGCTTATTGGATAAACCCACGACGGCAATGCTCCTGGCCTCCTTAATAATCTTTTCTATCTCATTCATTGATTACCTCCTCAAGTTTGACCATCATAAAACTCAATATATTCTAATTATCTTAGTTTTGATTAAAAGGTAGAGTTCTTTCACTGGTTTGTCCATTGTAAATCTTTTGTTTATCCTTGACAAGGTAGCCAGCTTATTTATAGTATTAAGCCGCTATCATGAATCGTAAAAAAATCTTTGCATCTCTCCTTGTCATTGTTTTAATTCTTATTATATTTGCCCAAAATATACTGTTGACAGAGGTCCCTTCCTCGCCTGCGGAGGGTGCTGTGTCTATTCCACCGGTCGAAGCGGTCATGCCTGCTCCTCCTGCGGAAGTGACAACCCCTCTTCCTCCGGCTGAGGCAACCATTCCCCTCCCGGCAGCCGAGGCTACCATCCCACTGCCGCCGGCTGAAGCGACTATCCCACTCCCCCCGATTGATGTTACCCTTCCCATCTTGCCGGAGAAGGAGACCTTTTTTACACCGCTCCCGACTGAGAGGAAGAGAGAGAACGTCGGTATGGACAAATGCATCAAATGTCATAAGGACCAGTCTGCAAGATGGGAGGGAACAATACATGCAAAATGGAGCCCTAGTTTTACTACCCCGGAGAAGGCGAAAGGAGTAAAGATAGAGTGTGAGACATGTCACGGCCCCGGCAGCCTTCATGTCGAAGATAACAAAGAGCGTCTGTTTATAATCTCATTTGGCCCTGGGTCCAAGGATACAAAGGCTGAACAAAATACCGTATGCCTTAAATGTCATGAAAAAGGGGGACTTTATTACTGGAACGGAGGTGTTCATGGAAGGAATCTGCGATGTGCAGACTGCCACCATGTTATGGATAATATATCAAGGCGATATTTGCTGAACAAGACATCAGAGAAGGAGATCTGTTTTCAGTGCCATGTCCGGCAAAAAAGCGAGGGCTTTCGCTCTCCGCACCTTTCACATGATGAGGCGAAGATGACCTGTTCTACATGCCATACCCCGCACGGGTCCAGCACACAGGGCCTTCTATCCGCTTCTTCCGTAAATGAGAATTGCTATAACTGTCACGCAGATAAGAGAGGGCCATATCTGTTCGAGCACTTGCCTGTGCAGGAGAACTGTCTGCTCTGCCATAAACCTCATTCATCCATCCACAGGCCGCTTTTAAAAGTGCGACAGCCGTTTCTCTGCCTTGAGTGTCACTCAAATCTCCCTGTAAAGAGTACAGGTATGCCTGATCCGCACAATGTCATGGACCCAAGGAGCAGATATGTATATAACAGGGGGTGCACTAACTGTCATCCGATGATACATGGTTCTAAACATCCGTCTGGGGCGAGGCTGCAGCGATGAAAAGACTATTTCTTATAGCTATTATAATCCTGCTTATAGTTAATGTAGCCTTTTCACAGGAGAAGACAGAAAACCAGGAGCCCCTCTTTACCCCTGCAGAAGGGCCTGAGAAAAAGGAGGATATCCTCTACACCCCTGCAGGGCAGGCTGAAACACCTGAAGAAATCCTGTTCACTCCTGTCGTGCAGATTGAAAAACCGGAGAAGTTATACACCCTGACGGCAGAGATAATATCTGAATTTCAGTCAATAAACTTAGACAAGGAATCTTCAAAGGCCCAGGAATACAGGATACTTGCAGATGGTTTATACATAAGAGATTTTTCTTTATATTACGGTTCTCAAACCCAGGAGTTTGGGGGTAAAATTGAAAGGGTCTTTCCCCTGTCCGATCTCATCGCCGACGGCTATGGAGATTTAAGCTACAGGAGATATGGACTCCTTGATGTTACATTTGGCCTCAGCAAATTTCCGCACGATTATGCCAATGATGCAAAGACCATATTCAATCTTGAAAATCCTTACACCTACAGGGTGCAGCAATCTCCCACAACGGCTGTACCTGTAAATGTTTCTACTCAACGGGACAGTTATAATCTTTTATTTAAGTTTTCACCTGGAGACAGGCTTATAATATCGTCCGCCCTGACAATGGAGGAGAGAAAAGGGAGGAGGCCTTTTACGGTGGAAAGTCTTACTGACACCACACAGTATCCTTTTATAAATCCTACAGCAATAATTGAGATTGCAGAACCTGTCGATTACACAACTACCGCGATAGACCTTGGACTCGAATATATGGACGGCACGATAGATCTCCAATTGAACAATAACCTCCGGATATTTGTGAACAACCTGCGCGATGAGGTGATATGGGACAATCCATACAAAGATGCAGCGTATGGACGCGCTAAAGTCGCTGATGACCATACAGTCCATACCTTATCATTCAAGCCCTCTGTCAAATTCACAGATCGTATAAGGTTAATAAATACCCTGTCATACAGCAAGGTTACGAGCAGCATGGACCTTGTACCGGTTACTACCACACCAGGTGTGGGTGGAGAGTTTCTGCGGGATGTCATAGACTCTGACGTCAGGAACCTTCTCTTTTCCTCAATCCTGTCAACAAGACCGTTTGCCGATGTAAGCCTCAATATGAAGTATAGATACTATGCACACAAAAATGACACGCCAAAGACGGAGATTGATGAGACACCCCCGTATGTAATGCTGGATGGCAGCGCTACTCTTTATCCGAGGATCCCGCGTTATATGTCTTACAATACAAAGACCTTGGGACTTGATGGCGCATGGGTTATAACAGAGAGGTTGTCCCTTGATGCCGGGATAGAGAACGAAGATATTTCAAGAGATGAGAGGGAGGTGGGAGAAGAGAATAAAAAAAAGGTTTTTCTGACGCTCCGTTCGCGGTTGTCGGATAAGCTGTCCGGGATGCTGGGGTATATCTATGACAGAAGGAGGGGTGATTATGACCAGACATATTATAAGGCTATTTACGATCCTAATAGCAACGTAGACCAGCATCCACTGCTGCGTGCCTTTGATCTGTCTGAACG
>JACRGZ010000062.1 GCA_016234155.1 Nitrospirota bacterium
ACCCCGCCATTCCTGTTGGCAAGCGAAATAAGTCTCTCCGTAATCTTTTCCGGAGAGGGTCGTGATTCACATACGGTAGATAATATCTCATGATCCGGCAGCATATTCGTCAGGCCGTCTGTACACAGGAGCATGGTATCATCTATCTTAAGTTGAACATCTGCAACATCCACATCCATGTCATCTGCAGTGCCTAAAGCCCTTGACAGTGTGTGACGTGACGGGTGATATGCCATGTCTTTAGCAGTGAGCAGGCCCATCCGGACATATTCTTCCACCACTGTATGATCTCTCGTGAGCTGTGTGATAGCATTATCCCTTATAAGATAAGCCCTGCTGTCTCCTACATGTGCAACAGTTGCTTTATCCCCCTCTATCTTTAACACTACGATAGTTGTGCCCATCCCATAGAGACTGTGCTCGTTCTTCGCCTTCCTGAGAATACCGGAGTCTGCGGTCTTAATAGCCTCCACTATGCTGCCTTTTGCATCAGCAAATGCTGAGGCCATTTCTTCTTTTACTATCTCCACTGCCATCCTGCTTGCAACCTCCCCTCCTGCATGTCCCCCTAACCCGTCTGCCACTATATAGAGGGATAACTCAGGATAGACTCCATAGGCATCCTCATTACCGCCCCTCATCATCCCTATATGTGTGTTCCCTGATACCCTTATTTCCACTCACTCTCCTTACAGTATAAATCCTGTAACTACTCAGAATACAGAATACAGAATTCAGTAGTCAGTAGTCAGTAGTCAGATTAGAATATGCCTCTAATAATTTACCGTGCCGCTTTTCTCATTCTGACTACTGTATTCTGTATTCTGACTACCTGAATAGTTACTAAATCCTAACATAAATTGCCAATTAAATCATCCGTTCAAATCTGCACAAAAATTTCATATTTTGTATATTTTCTTCTTGACAACTATTTGCCGTTATGATATAAAGCCTAACGGTGGAAAAGCACAAACACCCCTCCAGAAGAGAAAATTTCTTTTCATCAAGTCAAATCTGCAATATAGCAGGTATCAGCAGGCGACAATTACAATACTGGGACAAGACCGGTCTTGTAAATCCCACATACAGGACTGAAGGAGGACATGGCAGATATACGTTTCAGGACCTGATAGCCATTAAAGCGGCAAAGAGATTGATAGACGCAGGTGTATCTGTCCAGGGTATCCGTAAAAGTATAGGTGAATTAAAACGCATCCTTCCAAAGATTAAAAAACCACTCGAAGATCTGACGCTTGTAGCTACCGGCGATGTAATCCTGGTCTTTTATGAGAATACTGCCTTTGAAGCCGTCTCCGGACAGGAATGGATAATGGACATCGCAGACGTGTACCGTGATATTGAAAGGTGGCAAAAGAAGCGGAGTGTTATAGAAAAGTACAGAGGGCTCAAGGCCGTTCGCGGCCTTGTTGCTGCTAAAGGGCAGCGACTTTAACCAAGGAGGGGAAATATGCGTATAATAGCAATTGCCAATCAAAAAGGCGGCTGTGGAAAGACGACCACAGCGATTAATCTCACAGCATGTCTATCCAGGCGGGACAGGACTGTTTTATTGATTGACATGGACCCGCAGGGTCACTCAACACTGGGTTACAACATCCGGACTGAAGAGATAGGACTATCTATCTATCACGTCCTCAAAGAAGGTATTTCTCTCGATGATGTTATTTTAAACACAAGAATACAAAACGTGAAGGTTGCCCCGTCAACTATCGTCCTTTCCACCATTGAGCAGGATATTGCAAACTTCCCTGAAAAGGAGGGCAGACTCCATCATGCTATTAATAATCTTAAAAGGGTCTTTGATTATATAATGATTGATTGCCCCCCTAACTTAGGGTTATTGAGTATCAACGCCCTCCGCGCTGCAAGCGAAGTCATTATCCCTCTTGATGCAAGCTTCTTTTCTCTGCACGGCCTCGGCAAGTTGATAGAGACTATTGAGGTCCTTAACAGGCGTACCGGACATAAGTTGGAAACCAGCATACTTCCTACAATGCACGACAGGAGAAGCCGTTTTGCCAGAGAGGTGCTGGATGAGGTAAAGGCCCATTTCAAGGGGTTTATTTTTTCTATACCTGTACGCCGGTGTTCCAAGCTTAGTGAGTCTGTCAGCTTTGGTTCTCCTATAAGTGAATATGCGCCAAACTCTATAGGCCACTGGGACTATTCCGGCATAACTGATGAGCTTCTCCTGCAGGAAGAGCCTTCGGTGAGGACTCATTCTATTGCAGTCTTGAGTTCCGCAATCAGTATAGATGCCCCTAAGGCGATGGTGTCGGGTTACACGGATAATGGTTTTATTTTTATATATAGAGACCCAGGGGCTGCAGAAGTAAAGATTGCAGGTGACTTCAATGACTGGATTCCGGACAAGGGCGTGATAACTATACGTGAGGATGATGGGACATGGAAAAAGATCGTCCCGATACAGCCCGGCTCGTATCAATATAAATTTTGCATAGATGGAGACTGGAAAGAGGACCCGAGTAACCCCAACATAGTGTCAAACAGGTATGGTTCATATAATTCCCTCGTCATAATTGACAGCTAAGTAAAAAGTCTTGACAGCGGACGGCTTCGTAAAAAGCTCCATATGCAAGGCGCACAAATCCTGAGGAATGAGGCGTACTCATAGTTACGCCGCAATGACGAAGGATGCAGTGCAACGCCGCAGATGGAGCTTTTTACGAAGCCGTCATAGTTGACTGAGGAGGATAGTGACAGTGCAAAAGCCAAAAAGGCTCGGGCCAAAAAGGCTCGGGACGGGACTTGAAGATATCTCCCATTACTTTATTTCTCATAATAAGAGGGGAGAAGAGCCGTCAACTTTAAGAGCTGACAGTCTGTTTCAATATTCAGCCATCTCTATTGTGGATATTTTTGACCCGTATAGAGGCGCCATTCTTGCCACAAAACTAAGTGTAGAGCTCTGCAAGAACGGCATCAAGGTATTACTGATAGATGCGGATATCCGCTTTCCCGGGATTGCCTTTATGCTGGGCATCTCCATCCCGGGATATTCTTTCAGACACTATTTCCAGGACCAATATCAACCATCTGACATTATATATACAGGTCCTTACGGCATTAGACTCCTTGCGCCACATCTAAAGATAAATGATGCCTGTTCGATGAAGGTATCGGATTTATCTCTTATGTTTGAGATACTTGTATCAGCAGAAAAAGAGATAGACATTATAATTATCAGGCAATTTGAGAATATACTCCAACCTATTATAGATGAGGCCATATTTGTTGTCCCTGCTCAGTCTACCGGTATGGTCAGGACATACAGGGTAATAAAGACCTTTGCCCGGGGAGGGGATGGGAAAAAGGTTGGGATAATTATTACAGGGGCTAAGGATGAACCTGCCGCTGCCAGGGCCTATGAAAAGATATCAAAGTGCACAGAGAACTCATCAGGTATAAGGCCATTTTTTTGCGGTAACCTGTCAGACGTGAATAAAGAGGCATTAAGCCTTAATCCGTCCTGTCTGTCCAATATCATGGCACATATTAGTGAGATATCGCTTTATAACAGAGAGAAGGGAAGGGAGAAACGGCTGTTTTTTGAAAGGTTGCAGTATCTTATGGGAGGGGACAGCCTGACAGCAGAAGAGGTCAACTCGTTATTAGTATAGACTAACAAGACAGTCTCGTAAAAAGTCTATCCAGCGGACGACTTCGTAAAAAGCCCATCTGCAAGGCGCGCAAATCCTGAGGAATGAGGCGTACTCATAGTTACGCCGCAGTGACGAAGGATGCAGCGCAACGCCGCAGATGGGCTTTTTACGAAGTCGTCAGTCGTAACACCATACACCTGACACCCCCGCCGGATTTCATAAATTCAGATGTGTCCAATGGAATAATGTTCAGACCATATTCCTTGAATTTATTGGCAAGTGTGCCGGTGCACTTGTATAAAAGAAGATTCTTATCTATACAGATTGAATTACAGACAAAATAAAATGCATCCTCCTTAGATATCCGCAAAATGTCAGAAGGGAGCCTTTCTATATGCTCAACACCCTTTGGGTTGAATGCCTCAGGATAATAAATAATAAGGTTTAGTTCTTCAATATACTGCAGACATGTATCTAAGTGATAAAAATGCGGGTTAATAAGCTCAAGAGAGATATACCCCCTGTCTAATATCTTACCGGCGGGAGGGTGTGACAGTATATCTGTGCGGAAGCCGTATCCGAGGAGGATAATATCCTTATAATATACGGCATCCCCTTCTCCCTCAAAAGAAATGCCATGAGGCAGGGTATGGCAATGATATCCTTGTTCAGAAAACCATTTCCGGTAATGTACTTCTTCTCCTTGCCTCTCCTTATACTTGAAACTACTCAGTATTACTTTATCTCCATGCACAAGACCTGCATTAGCGGTAAATACCATATCAGGCATCTCTTCGACTGGTTCTATAAGGGAGACATCGGCCCCTGACCTGCAAATGGCCTTATATAACATCCCCCACTGGTTGTGTGCCCGTACAGGATCAGCCGGATTATTCATATCCATCCAGGGGTTAATTTCGTAAGATATGGCATAAAAGCCCGGTTTACACATCAGAAAATGCGGCCTTGTCTTCATATCTTTATGCTACCAGATCAACCGGAAGGTGGCAATTACCCTATTTGACAGCCTCGTAAAAAGTCCTGACAGCGGACGGCTTCGTAAAAAGCCCATATGCAAGGCGCGCAAATCCGGAGGAATGAGGCGTACTCATAGTTACGCCGCAATGACGAAGGATGCAGCGCAACGCCGCAGATGGGCTTTTTACGAAGCCGTCATATTTGTAAAGCAATAGGCTATTGTGATATGATCAAACCCTATGGACATCAAGCTGATGAGAGAGGGTCTACAAAAGTTTATTGACTCAATGGAACTCGGTTTTAGTAAAGAGTCCAGAGACAGGATCATTGATAACCTTGAGAAATTGTGGTCAGAAGTCCTTTTGTCAGGTTACACTCAAGACCCATGGTCTGCACTCAGCACCCGCCAGACTGCCGTATCAAACGACCCTGTCTTTATAAACAAGATCCCATTCGTATCTATATGCCAGGATCATTTGCTGCCGTTCTCCGGTTTTGTATCCATAGGTTATATACCGGATAAAGAGGTTGTGGGGCTGTCCAATATAGGTAAACTTGTCCATATCCTCTCTGCACGCCTCCACATGCAGGAGAGTCTTACATCAGAGATAGCTGACGTGATATATAAATCTATGACCCCGGTTGCCATAGGGGTCTACATGGTGGCCCAGCACTATTGTATGAAGGCAAGATTTCCGGCGCAGAATGTTACTGAAGTAGTTACTACAAGCTATAGAGGAGATTGCAATCGGGACGATTTTAAGGGTGAATTTTTGAAGGTTGTTGGCAGCAGGGTGGGCATTGCTTACCCAGCCGATGAGACATAGATATGTACGAGGTAAAAATAATAACCACATTTGCCGCTGCCCATAGCCTACGGGATTACCCGGGGAATTGCAAGAACATCCATGGCCACAACTGGAAGGTAGAGGTGGTTATGCAGGGTCACAGCCTTGATAACCTGGGGATGGCCATTGACTTCAGAATGCTTAAAGAGGAAACAGAAGGCCTGCTTAACGATCTTGATCATACATTTATAAATGATACCCCTCCCTTTAACACTATGAACCCAACAGCAGAAAATATGGCACGCTGGATATACGAAACCCTTTCAAAGAAGTTAAACAACCACCATGCCCACTATGCCCACTATGCAAAGTTGGACCGTGTCTGTGTATGGGAGAATGAAAACTCATCGGCCTCCTATTATGAATAGACACTTGAATCCTCGAATCCTCGACCCCCAGCAATTCTCGGTGCCCCCTTTTTTATTATGGATATAAATGTTACGATTAATGGAGAATCCAGAATTGTTCCGGAAGGGACCTCTGTTCTTTCATTGCTGAAAATGCTCGATATTGATCCCGGACGGGTCGCAATTGAATATAACATGGAGATAGTTAATAAAAGTGATTTTAATGACACTGTTGTGAAAGAAAATGACAGGTTGGAGATTATCACCTTTGTTGGAGGGGGAAGATGAATGACATCCTGAAGGTTGCCGGAAGAGAGATAATGTCCCGTTTGTGGGTAGGCACAGGGAAGTATAAAGACTTTGAAGAGACAAAAAGGGCTATAGAGGCATCAGGCGCCCATGTTGTTACTGTGGCTGTCAGGAGGGTTAATGTCACTGACCGCTCAAGAGAAAACCTCCTTGATTACATAAACCCTGAGAAGTACATAATACTTCCAAACACTGCAGGGTGTTACACGGCCAAAGATGCCGTAAGGACTGCAAATCTTGCCCGTGCTGCCGGGGTCTCGGATATGGTGAAGTTAGAGGTAATTGGTGATGAAAAAACACTGATGCCGGACAATGAGGCACTGTTAGAGGCTGCAAAGATACTTATAAAGGACGGTTTTATAGTCCTTCCCTATACAAACGATGACCCGGTCATGGCAAAGAAATTACAGGATGCGGGATGTCATGCCATAATGCCCCTTGCGGCCCCGATAGGTTCAGGATTAGGTATACGGAACCCATATAACATACGGATTATTATGGAAAGTGTGTCAGTCCCGGTTATTGTGGATGCGGGGGTTGGCACTGCGTCGGATGCAGCGATAGTTATGGAGCTTGGGTGTGATGCGGTACTCATGAATACGGCTATAGCATGCGCCAAAGACCCGCTAAGGATGGCCCATGCCATGAGGATGGCTGTAGAAGCGGGAAGGCTGGCATACTTGGCGGGGAGGATACCAAGGAAGCTGTACGCCTCTGCCAGCAGTCCCATAGAGGGCATTATTGAGTAACAAGGTAGATTTTAACTTATACCTTATAGCAGACATGGAACAGGTTAAGAAAGATATAGTCTCATCTGTGAAAAGGGCGATTGATGGAGGAGTGAAGGCTATACAACTCAGAGGTAAAAACCGGCCGCCTAAGGACCTCCTTAAGACAGGGGAAAGATTGAGACTGTTGACAAGTAAAGAATCGGTAAAGCTCTTTATAAATGATAGGATAGACATAGCAATAGCAATAGAGGCTGACGGCATCCATTTGGGACAAAATAGTATCCCTGTAAGGTTAGCGCGGAAGATTTCGGGTCGGAGCTTTATCATAGGGGTCTCGACCCATAGTTTGAAAGAGGCAAGAGATGCAGAGGATGGAGGGGCCGACTTTATCACGTTTGGCCCGATTTTTGAAACAGAAAGTAAATTAGTATATGGACCGCCTATCGGGCTAAATAGGTTGGCTAAAGTAACGAGGCAGGTTAATGTCCCTGTTTTCGCCATAGGAGGTATAAAGGTGGATAGGATCCGGGATGTGATAGAGAAGGGGGCATGTGGGGTTGCCGTTATTTCTGCCATTTTTGGCACTAAATCCGCCTGTTCTGCTTCTGTGGATATGCTTGAAGCGCTTAGAGCCCGGTGATTTGACCATGTACCTTTTAGATGGTATGTTTAGTATCATAACTCATTGAAGAATAAGAATTCTTTGCATCTTTGTGAAAGGAGAAGAGAAATGTCAGAGTCAAAGAAAAGCTACAGGCTAACCCCGGTAAAGAAATCCATAGATATGTCTAATGCCGAAAAAATAGCAGAGTATGAGCAGGAGATTGAAAACCTGTGTATCCATATCAAAAACATGGAAGAAGAGATGCATCACCTGGCAGAGTCAAAATATAGGCTGGACCAAGCGTTCAAGCAGAATGAGAAGTTAGCATCGGCGCTTAAAGAGGCCAAAGAACAGATACAGGTATTGAGAGAGGAGATCGAGAAACTCACATCCCCGCCTGCCAGTTATGGTGTATTTTCCCATCTTAATGAGGATGCGACTTTGACTGTTTATGTGTCGGGCAGAAAGATGAAGGTCAATGCCCGGCCGGGTATTGATGTCAAATCCCTGCGGAAGGGGCAGGAGGTCATACTCAACGAGGCCCTTAATGTAATAGAAGTTCGTAATTATGAGGGTCAGGGAGAGGTGGTCCGCCTGAAGGAGAGGATGGCAAAAGAGAGGGCGATCATATCCCTCCACGGTGATGAGGAGAGGGTGGCTGAAATTGCAGAGCCGCTCCATGATGTGAAATTAAGCGTGGGGGATGTACTGCTTTTTGACAACCGCTCCGGTCTGCTGTTAGAAAAACTGCCAAAGGCAGAGATGGAAGAGGTGATATTAGAAGAGGTCCCTGATGTTACCTATGGAGATATAGGTGGTTTAAAGAAGCAGATTGAGGTCATCATGGATGCCATTGAGCTTCCCTTTATCTATCCTGAGTTATTTAAGGAGTATCGTCTGCTTCCGCCAAAAGGTGTTCTTTTGTATGGACCACCGGGGTGTGGTAAGACCTTGATTGCAAAGGCGGTTGCAAATTCTATTGCAAAGAGGCTGGAGTCTAAGAAGGGGAAGGATGTGAAGAGCTATTTCCTCCATGTAAAGGGTCCTGAGTTATTAAATAAATATGTAGGGGAAAGTGAGCGGCAGATACGGGAGGTCTTTAGCAAGGCAAAAGAGAGGGCAGAGGAGGGGATGCCCGTAGTGGTGTTCTTTGATGAGATGGATGCGTTATTCAGAACACGGGGCACCGGTATATCTTCAGACGTTGAGTCTACGATTGTCCCTCAGTTTCTGTCTGAAATAGACGGGGTAGAGAGTCTGCGTAACGTAATTGTTATTGGGGCAAGCAACAGACAGGATCTTATAGATCCTGCCATATTAAGGCCTGGCAGGTTAGATATAAAGATCAGGATAGACCGTCCTGACAAGGAGGCAGCCGCGGACATCTTTAGCAAATACCTTACAGCCGACCTGCCTCTTCATAAGTCTGAGATAGAGCAGGATGGAGGGGAACGCCGGAAGGTTGTAGAGAGATTAGTGAATATGACTGTGGAACATATGTACAGCCTTGAGGAGGAGAATAAGTTCTTAGAGGTCACATATGCCAATGGTGAAAAGGAAATGCTCTATTTCAAGGACTTTGCAAGCGGTGCAATGATACAGGGCATCGTCACAAGGGGCAAAAAATATGCAATAAAACGGCTGATTACTACAGGTGAAGGTGGAATCAGATGGGAGGACTTGATGTCTGCTATAAAGGATGAGTTCAAGGAGAATGAGGATCTTCCAAATACAACAAATCCGGATGATTGGGCAAAGATTGCAGGCAGGAAGAATGAAAGGATAATTCATGTAAGGACGATCAGCGGAAGGGCTAAGGAGACGAGGCAGATTGAGACGGTCCAGACGGGGCATTATTTGTAATAATAGGGTTCAAGGGGTCGAGGATTCAAGGGGTCAAGGGGATGTTTTTTAATATTTCACTTGACCCCTTGACCCCTCGAACCCTTTATAAGGATAATACTTAAATGGCGATTAAGTTGTTAATAGGCACAGAGACAGAATACGGTATCACAGCAAAAAAGACGGATGGGTTTGACCCTGTCTCTTCCTCCCTCTTTGTAATTAACCACCTGCGGCCGTTCTCATCCCTCAGGATTTTGTGGGATTATGAGAATGAAGACCCGCTTGTGGATGCAAGGGGATTTATTGTAGAAGGGGAAAAAGAGAGACCCTCACAGGAGGAGAATTTCAGCCTGAATAAACCGTTGGAGAATGGCGGGAGATTATATGTTGACGGGGCGCATCCTGAGTATTCTACCCCGGAATGTACTAATCCAAGAGACATAGTGATCTATGAAAAGGCCGGCGAGATGACGATGCAGATATGCATGGATAATGCTAACAGGATAAGGAAGAAAGAGGATAAACTTTATTTATATAAAAATAATACAGATGGTAAAGGGAACAGTTACGGGTATCACGAAAATTATCTTATGCTGCGGGACACCTCTTTTGAGAGGATTGTCCAGAGCATGACACCATTCCTTGTAACAAGACAGATTTACGCAGGTTCCGGTAAAGTTGGGACGGATAACAAGGCAGACCCTGCCGACTATCAGATCTCGCAGAGGGCTGATTTCTTTGAGACCCTGATAGACCTCAATACGATGGCCAAACGCCCCATCATAAACACCCGTGATGAACCACACGCAGACCCCAAGCAGTTCCGCCGGTTTCACATAATCGTTGGTGATGCAAACATGTCAGAGTTTGCCACTTATCTGAAGGTCGGCGCTACGGCGCTGGCGCTGCATATGGTTGATAATGGCCACTTCATAACCGGCTTAGAGCTTGCCAACCCGCTGCAGGCTATAAAGGCCGTATCAAGAGACCTGACACTGAAAAAGACGGTCAGGCTTGTAAACGGGAAGGATTATACGCCTGTAGAGATCCAGAAGGCCTACTTAGAAGAGGCATACAATTACTTTAATAAGTTAGAGAGGGATCCGGTGGTATATGAGATTATGTCCCACTGGGGAGATACCTTAGACAAGCTTGAGAAAGACCCATGTGAATTGAACACAAAGATCGACTGGTTGATAAAGCATGAGCTGTTAACTACATATGCCAGGAAAAAGGGGGAGAACTGGGACAATCCGAGGCTTGCCATGATGGATCTACAGTATCACGATATACGTCCTGACAAAGGGCTTTACTATACCCTGATGAGGGATGGATATGTGACCCCATTTGTCTCTGAAGGCATGATATTTCTTGCCAAGGATAATCCGCCGCGGGATACAAGGGCCTTTTTCAGAGGTATGTGCATAAAGAGATTTCCCAAGGAGGTGTATGCAACCAGTTGGAGCTCTGTATTATTTGACATAGGGAACTCTACAATCAAAAGGGTTCCCTTACAGAACCCATTAAGGGGGACAGAGGCCCTGGTGGGTAATTTCTTCAGGGAGTCGGAAACTGCGGAGGATCTTCTGAGGGATCTGTCCGCTTGAGGGAGGGTTTTATATGAGTTCACAGGAGAGGGAAAGAAAAAGAACTAAAGAGAAAACTGAGAAAACGGAAGAGGCTAAACCTGCTGTTGTCGAGAAGGGTAAGAAGATCAAGGAGGACATAGATGACCTCCTTGACAAGATTGATGACGTGCTCGAAGAGAACGCTGAAGAGTTTGTGAAAAATTATGTGCAGAAGGGTGGGGAATAAATATGGAGACCTCAAGCTTTTACGACCTCCTCCTCTCACAGTATTCGAACCTCCTCCCGCAGTTGAAACTTGAAGGGGGTATAAATAATATGGACGAAAAAGGGCGATTGACCAATATACCCTTCGGGACTACTGTCCTTGCCCTGAAGTATAAGGACGGTGTGATAATAGCAGGCGACAGGATGGCTACAGAGGGGTATCAGGTCTCTGCACGGCGCATAGAAAAGGTGTACAGGTGTGATGACTATTCTGCGATCGCTATAGCCGGTGCAGCAGGTGTCTGTATTGAGATGGCAAGGCTTTTCCAGACAGAGCTTGAGCACTATGAAAAGATAGAAGGTATGCCGCTTACAACCGAAGGGAAGGCCAACAAGTTATCACAGATGATAAAAGGTAATCTCCCCCTTGCGATGCAGGGGTTGGTGGTTATCCCGATATTCGCCGGATATGACCTCAGCAAGGGAGAGGGGCGTATATACAAGTACGATATTACCGGCGGCAAGTATGAAGAGACAGAATATTATTCTACAGGTTCCGGTGGGAAAGATGCGCGTAATACTTTAAAGAAACTGTATTCACTTAACATGCCTGCGGACATGGCCATCGCGGCGGCATTGGAGGCGCTATACGATGCCTCTGAAGAAGACATCGGGACTGGCGGCCCGGACATGGTAAGAGGCATATATCCTACTGTAAAGGTTATAAGGAAAGACGGTATAGCGGATATAGATCCGGCACAGATAGAGGCAGCGTACAAGCAATTGATCAACAGCAGGCGAAGGGCAATAGCAAAGGAGAAGTAAGAGATGCCATTCCCATATTATGTCTCACCGGAACAGATGATGCAGGATAAGGCTGAGTATGCGCAGAAGGGGATAGCAAAAGGCAGGTCTATCATAGTATTGGAGTATCAGGACGGGATATTTCTTTTTGCAGATAACCCCAGCTCTTCATTGAACAAGATCTCGGAGATATATGACCGTATCGCCTTTGCAGGGGCCGGGAAATACAGCGAGTTTGAAAGCCTGAGGAAGGCTGGGATCCGGCATGCGGACATAAAGGGTTTTTCCTACAGCAGGGAGGATGTAACGGCAAAGTCTTTAGCCAATGCATATTCCCAGACACTCGGAACTATATTCAGCCAGGAGATCAAGCCGCTTGAGGTGGAGATACTCGTTGCCGAGGTCCATGACGACCCGCAGACAAACGAGATATACAGTATATTGTATGACGGGAGTATAAGCGATGAAAAGGGTTATACGGTAATAGGCGGGAAGGCTGATGCGGCAAAGATCTTTCTTAAGGAGAGGTATGGTTCCAATATGCCGCTGAAGGATGCCCTGAAACTCTCGGTCGAGGCGCTCGAGACAACGGTAAATATGAAAATGACCATTAACAACATGGAAGTTGCCGTCCTTGACAGGAGCAGAAACGGCCGGAAGTTCAGGAGGATAAGAGGAGGGGAGTTAGAAGCGCTTTGCAATGCATGACGACTTCGTAAAAAACGGGGTACCCATTGCTACGAAGTAAATGCAATGGGTCGTGCGGCGTTGCGCTGCATCCTTCGTCACTGCGGCGTACCAAAAAGTACGCCTCATTCCTCAGGATTTGCGCGCCTTCGGGTACCCACTTTTGTGGGTGATGGGCTTTTTACGAAGTCGTCCGCTGCATAGACTTTTTACGAGGTTGCAATGCATAACAGGATTTATGGCTTAGAAAATGAATACGGACTCATCTTTTCCTCAAGGGAGAAGAGCGCCATCCCCCTTGAGAGGATACTGGGTTATCTCTTCGAAGGCATTATCTCCAATAGTTGGTCATCTAACGCGTTTCTCTCTAACGGTGCGAGGTTCTATCAGGATACAGGCTGTCACCCTGAGTATGCCACCCCTGAATGTGACAACATTATTGAACTTGTCATATACGACAAGGCAGGGGAGAGGATCATAGAAACATCTCTTAACATAGCTGAAAAAAAGATGGCCGAGGATGGAATAGTCGGCCATATTTTTATTTACAAAAACAACACAGACTCTGCAGGCAACACATATGGGTGTCATGAAAACTATCTTATTGCAAGACATATAGACTTCTGGAGATTCTCAGAGCGTCTTATACCCTTCTTTGTCACAAGACAAATCTATACTGGCGCCGGTAAGGTGCTGAAAGAGTCTGGAAAGACATACTTTTCCATATCCCAGCGGGCCCCGCATATAAATCAGAAGATATCATGTTCCACCACTTCTTCGAGGAGTATTATCAATACGAGAGACGAACCCCACGCAGACGCAGAGAGATACCGCAGGCTGCATGTTATTGTCGGTGATGCGAACATGTCTGAATACACGACCTATCTGAAGGTTGGTACAACGGCCCTTATCCTGCAGATGATCGAAGACGGTTATCCTGTAAGGGGGTTGGATCTGGACGACCCTGTCCGTGCGATAAAGGATATAGCAAAGGACCTGACACTGAAGAGACCTGTAAGGATGGAAAATGGCAAGGCGCTTACGGCTATCGAGATACAGAGGAGTTATTTAGAACTGGTACAGGATTATCTTGCTGACAAAGAAAAAGATGAAGTGACAAAAAATATCTTAATCAAATGGGAGTATGTGCTGAATAAATTAGAAAATAACCGGTCTGAATTATCAAGAGAAATAGACTGGGTGACAAAGTATGAGCTCTTAAATACCTTCATGACAGAGAAGGGGTGCGACTGGGACGATCCGAGGATAGCCATGATGGACTTACAGTACCATGATATTAAAAGAAACAGGGGGATATATTATCTTCTTGACAAGGAAGGGTTGATCGAGAGGATTGTGGAAGAGAAGGATATACAACACGCCATAGAATACCCGCCGCAAAATACCAGGGCCAAACTGAGAGGGGACTTCATCCGTATCGCAAACATGAAGAACCGCTCTTACAGTGTGGATTGGACATACCTGAAATTGGACGGATACGGAGAGGAGACCGTCCTCTGCATGGATCCCTTCGCATCATCCGACCGCCGCATCGAAAAGATGCTGTCATATATATTCTCCGGGCGGTAAGATTCTCAAAACAAGGTATTCTCAAAACAAAGGCTACTTATTGCACTTGACAAAAGCAAATGCATGTTGTAATCTCATTACAACACAACACTTTATTGTCAAAGGGGGGCAAGATGCCAACAAAATTAACATTCGGTGAGTTTTTTAAAAAAAAGAGAACCGGTCTGAAAAAGACACTGCGTCAGTTCTGCGCCGAGAACAAGCTTGACCCCGGTAATATCAGCAAGCTGGAAAGGGGTCTTATGGCCCCGCCGCAGGGAAGCGACAAACTTGAGGAGTATGCCGGTTACCTGCACATAAAAAAAGGCACCGATGACTGGTACAAATTTTTTGATCTTGCCCATATTGAATCCGGACGGATACCTGAAGAGCTACTCGAAGATGAGGCTGTTGCCGCATGCTTGCCTATTCTGTTCAGGACACTGCGAGGCAAGAAAATCTCAGAGAAAAAACTCGACGAGCTGGTCCAGTTGATCCGCAAGGCATAGTCTATGGCAAAAATCCCCATCTACAGTTATGATGATTTGCGCAAGAAGGCCGATGATTTTTTGCGCACTCGCAACCCTTCCTCCATCATTCCAGTACCCATCGAAGAAATTGTCGAATTTGAGTTCAACATCAACATC
>JACRGZ010000065.1 GCA_016234155.1 Nitrospirota bacterium
AGGACTTAGGCGCCGCCGAGAAACAGATAGCAGAACTGCTCAGGCAGAGACACCGGATAGGAGCAAAACAGGACAATGATTTCACGGTAAGAAATCTTACGCAGATGATGCAGGCTCAGGAGCAGGCAACAAGGGTAATGACCTTGCTGCTTGGCGCAATAGCCTCTGTCTCCCTCCTTGTGGGAGGCATAGGGATTATGAATATCATGCTCGTCTCTGTTACAGAGAGGACAAGGGAGATAGGTATAAGGATGGCCATCGGTGCAAAGACATGGGACATAAGGCTTCAGTTCATTATTGAAGCGCTCATATTATCATTAATAGGCGGGATTACCGGCATTGTTATCGGGATAGCAGGTTCAAAGATACTGTCCATGCTTGCAGGCTGGCCAACGATAGTCTCACCTCTCTCAATCATCCTCGCCTTTGGTTTTTCTGGACTCGTCGGGATATTTTTCGGCTTCTACCCCGCATACAAGGCATCCCTCCTCAATCCTGTGGAGGCGCTGAGGTATGAGTAGTCGCATATAGGATGAGGATGGGACACTTCCCATATTTTCCTTTTCCCTGTGGGGAAATATGGGAAGTGTCCCCCTACCCACCAGATATAAAATTATTGACATGGGCAAAAGGTTAATGGTAATATAACATCTGTAAATTCAGTTGGCTATATCTTATCGGCAGCAGATTATCAAATTTCTTGCCTCAGGCTTTTATGCAGGCTATTTCCCGGTAGCATCAGGTACAATCGGCAGCATCGTTGGGGTAATTGTTTATTTAATATTGCAGGATGTTCCGAATACGCTGTATACAGCGATAGTTATTCTGATATGTGCAGGTGGTATATATATAGCCGGTGAAGCCGAGAAGATTTATAAGGCGAAAGACAGCTCACACATTGTCATTGATGAGATAGCCGGCATCTTCTTTACATTTATATTTCTGCCCAAGGGTATAAATTTTCTGATAGCAGGCTTTATAACATTCCGTATCTTTGATATTCTAAAACCCTTTCCTATACGGTTTATTGATGAGAAATTAGAGGGAGGATGGGGTATAATGCTTGATGATATTATGGCAGGTATCTATGCCAATATCTCGTTAAGATTGCTCGGTTGGATAACCGGATGGCTGTAAAACAAGATACGGTTTCTCTGGAAGAGATTATAGGCCGGCTGCTCGAGAACAGGGGGTGGAGACTTTCGACGGCGGAATCATGTACAGGGGGCTTGATTGCCCACAGGATAACGAATATCTCCGGCAGTTCTGAATACTTTGATGGCGGCGTTGTTACCTACAGTAATGAGGCCAAGATTGACTTATTAAAGGTGCCTGCAGAGACTATAAAAACTCATGGCGCTGTAAGCAGTCAGACTGCTATGGCTATGGCCGAGGGGATAAGGAGATTGAGGGGTACAGAGATAGGCATTGGAGTTACCGGTATTGCCGGCCCCACCGGAGGGACGGCATCCAAACCTGTAGGGCTTGCATACATTGCATTAGCCTCCCCTGTTAGTGTAGAGTGTAAGGAGTTCAGATTCAGGGGAGAGAGGGAGTCTATAAAGTTTCAGGCCTCTGAGGCTGCACTGCAGATGATAAGAAGGCATCTGGAAGAGCCTATAGCTGTATAAAATAGGGGTCAAGGGGTCGAGTGAAAACCTAAAAATAACACTTGACCCCTTGAACCCTTACTTTAAGGATTTTGGATTTATTCAGGATTTAGATATTAGAATTTAGAGTTTAAGTAATCACTATGCGGTGTTTTATCTCGATATCGCTACCAGAGGGGACAAAGAGAGGGATAGTGGCTATTCAGGAGAGGCTAAAGAGTTCGGGCGCCGATGTCTCCTGGACAAGGCCGGAGGGAATGCATCTCACCATGAAGTTTCTTGGTGAAGTGGAAGAAAAGAGGCTTTCAAAGATAGAAACGGCTTTAAACAGGGCCGTCAGTGACATATCACTTTTTTCGCTCAATGTTTCAGAGATAGGGATATTTCCTGATATGAGGAGACCAAGGGTAGTCTGGATAGGATTGAAGGAAGATGGAGATAATCTTGTGAGACTGCAAAAAGGGGTGGAGGAGGAGCTCAGAAAAATTGGCTTCCCTTCAGAAAACAGAGGATTTACCCCCCATATAACGTTGGGGCGTATAAGATCAAATAGGAACATAGAGAAATTGTTAAACTTGATTGAAGAGGAGAAGGTGATTGAGTTGGGTAGTTTTGAGGTTTCAGATGTTCACCTGATGAGGAGTGAGTTAAAGCCTGCGGGGGCTGTGTATACGGAGTTGTATAAGGCGGTATTGGTAGCAGGTAATGGAGGGTAGGGACAGACCTTTAGGTCTGTCCAAATAGATGGCAGGAATCCCCCCCCATTCCTCCTCCGACACCCAATCAGGGGGGGAGGGGAAAAGGTGGGGGGGAAGAGCAACGAAAGGAGACAAGACATGGGTGAGAAAGATCAAAAGATGAAGGCGTTGGATTTGGCCCTATCACAGATTGAGAAACAGTATGGCAAAGGGGCTATCATGCGATTAGGGACAGGCGGCAGTCTGGTAGATATCCCTGTGATATCTACCGGGTCTTTAGGACTTGATATAGCCCTCGGTGTTTGGGGCATGCCGCGGGGCAGGGTTGTGGAGATATTCGGGCCTGAGTCTTCCGGAAAAACGACTCTCTCCCTGCATGTCGTTGCAGAGGCTCAGAAGAACGACGGGGTGGCAGCCTTTATAGATGCGGAACATGCCTTAGACACATCCTATGCAAGGAAACTTGGCGTAAACACAGACGACCTGCTGGTCTCTCAACCGGACACGGGGGAGCAGGCCCTTGAGATAACAGAAGCCCTTGTCAGAAGTGGTGCGATTGATGTCATAGTTATAGACTCTGTGGCGGCCCTTGTGCCGCGGGCAGAGATAGAGGGGGAGATGGGTGACGCCCATATGGGTCTGCAGGCGAGATTAATGTCCCAGGCGTTAAGAAAATTAACGGCGGCTATCAGCAAGTCCCTTACGACCGTGATATTCATCAATCAGATAAGGATGAAACTTGGTGTGATGTTTGGAAATCCAGAGACTACTACCGGGGGTAATGCGCTTAAGTTTTATTCATCTCTGAGATTGGATATAAGGAAGGTTGAGTCAATCAAAGAGGGGCAGGATATTACAGGTAACAGGGTTAGGGTAAAGGTAGTGAAGAATAAACTTGCCCCGCCATTTAAGCAGGCAGAGTTCGATATATTATTTAACGAAGGGATATCAAAGTTAGGAGAGCTGCTGGATATAGGGATTGATAAGGGGATAATAGAGAAAAGCGGCTCATGGTACTCATACAAAGGGGACAGGATCGGCCAGGGGAGGGATAATGCAAGACAGATGTTGAGGGAAAACGCCCCCATGGCCAAAGAGATAGAGGTCAGGATAAAAGAGGCCTTTGGGCTGCAGAAGACCGAGGCTAAATCCCAGAAAGGTAAATCTGAAGTCTGAAATTCAGGGGGGAGATACTATGAACATAAATGAACTCCTGACAACGGCTGTAGAAAAAAATGCGTCAGACCTGCATCTGAAGGTGGGGACATATCCTATTGTGAGGATCAATGGTGAGCTTGCGCCAATCGAAAGCAAAAGTAAGCTTACCCATGAAGATGTCATATCTATAATAGCCGGTGTTATGAACGAGGTACAGAAAAAACGCTTCGTAGAAAAGAAAGAGATAGACCTTTCTTACGGCATATCAGGTCTTGGGCGTTTCAGGGTTAATATATTCCAGCAACGGGGCACTATCGGTCTGGTTTTTCGCGTGATACCCATGAAGATACTGTCTGTAGATGAACTTGGTCTCCCCAAGATATTAGAGAAACTTGCCTTAGAGCCGAGAGGTCTGATACTGGTGACGGGGACAACCGGGAGCGGTAAGTCTACAACGCTTGCAGCAATGATTGAACATGTCAACAATTATAAGACTATGCATATCATGACAATAGAGGATCCCATAGAGTTTTTATATAAGGATAAGAAAAGCCTTATAAACCAGCGGGAGATTGGGACCGATGCGGACACATTTGCAAATGCCTTAAGGAGTGCACTGAGGCAGGACCCTGACGTGATATTAGTCGGAGAGATGCGGGATTTCGAGACTATTTCTACGGCGCTCATGGCTGCTGAGACAGGCCATCTTGTGCTTAGCACCCTCCACACAGTAGATGCAGCCGAGACCATTAACAGGATTATAGGCATCTTTCCTCCCTATCAGCAAAAGCAGGTGCGTATCCAGATTGCATCTGTCCTGAGAGGGGTCGTGTCTCTGAGGTTAGTTCCGAGGGCTGACGGCAAGGGGAGGGTAGCCGCTGTAGAGGTTATGGTTGCTACAGCAACCATACGTGATTGCATTATGGACCCTGATAAGACAAAGAAGATCCATGATCTTATAGCGGCCGGTGCGTCTCAGTACGGGATGCAGACCTTTGACCAGTCACTCTATAAACTGTATACACAGAATCTGATAACTTATGAGGAGGCGCTGATGCGCTGCAACAACCCTGATGATTTTGCATTGAAGGTGAAGGGGATACAGTCGGCGAGTGATACAAAGTGGGAGAAGTAAGTATCAATGAAACGCACATGAGCCCAAGCTCACAAAGGAGGATGAAAATCAAATAAAGGGGTCAAGGGGTCAAGGATTCAAGGGTTCAAGTGAAGAGGCCATTGCCGCTTCAATTTCTGCCTTTTCCCTACACTTGACCCCTCGACCCCTCGACCCCTTGAATCCTGATTTTCAAAAGGTATTTTCAGGTGAATGGCGATGAATATCAGAGGGCTAAAAATGCTGCTTTAAGGTTGTTGGGCTTATGTGACAGGAGCAGGAAAGACCTTAAAGACAGGTTATTTAAAAAGGGCTGTCCTCCGGAGGTGATAGAGGCTG
>JACRGZ010000063.1 GCA_016234155.1 Nitrospirota bacterium
ATCTAACTGGTTGATATTTAACAACTTATTCTTACCATGACAGCAACGCCCTCAAAAATTGTCAAATTTTCCGTCGTTTTTAGGGGGTATTTTAGGGGTTTTTAGGGGTTAAAATTTAGCTTTTTGGGGGCAAAATTTGAGAAAATCCTGAAATTTCAATAAGATAGCTCATAAAAGGCACTGTCAAATTTTCCGTCGTTTTTTGGGGGCTTTTTAGGGCAAACAAATGTCTTTTTAAGAGCAAAAACAGGGAAAAAGCTTAATTTTCAACAGGATACGTTATGAAAGGCAGTGTTAAATTTTCCGTCGGTCGGCGCTACATTTTAACTACCATCCCCTCGTCCCCCTCTATCCCTTCAACCCTTATATCCACATCCATAAACTGCCTTACTGTCCAGACATTGGTAAGGAGGTGTCTTGTAATCTTTGTGGTGGTAAAGGAAGATACCCCTTCTGCAAGGGCGATATAGGGTATGAGTTGGTCGGCAAGGTGTGGGTCTACGGCTCCGTGAGCCTCGTGATACTCAAGGAAATCCCTGCACGCCTCTCTTGCCACCTCTTCCGCGGGTTTTCCTATAGCCCCTAAGGATGAGAATCCGGCCATGATCTTCTCATACTCGGCCACGATAAAAAAGAAGGCGCCCTTTCCCAGTGAGGGCGCCGAGGAGACCTCGATGTCGGTATCCACGCCAAGGGTTTTCAGGTTATTCAGCCCTTCTTTCTTTTGCCTCTCTGCGATGGATAAAGGGAGGTTCGATACAGCGGAGATCCCCTTGATCCTCTGGAGCTTTCCTCTCGCTTCGATCCTGATCCCTCTTAAGCCTGGCCCCCTCACTCCTTCGACTTCTCTCAGGACAGGCCTTCCCCTCCTCTCCCCACCCCCCTCCATATCCTCCCCCCACAAGGGGGGGAGGAAAAAGGTGGGGGGGGTGATTTGCAGGGGGAGAGGGATAGGAACCAGGGGATTGATTTCGGCATGGATGATCCCCCCGCCGATCGGATACCATCCCCATTTATCAATAGAAAGTTCCACCGATGCCCCCATTCTCGCAATCACAGAGAGAAACACCTCTTTCAGATAGTGAAATGGGGGACTCCAGGGGACATGAGTGCCTCCCATAACGGTCAACCGGACAGGTCGTTGTGCGATACATAAAGGGGGCAGGAGGGTCTGGATGACCAGCGAGGTGGAACCGGCGCTCCCCCGCTTTTCAGCAACATCAAAGGTAAAGTTTCCACTCTTTATTCTTTGAGGAGAAAAATGTAACAAGGTGGAACCTATCTCATTTCCTTCCACCGTGGCATCAGATACGTCTTTGCAGGCGTTGACACATGTAAGGTGCTGTGGCTGGAGTCCGCCCTTTTTGCGGCCTTTTCTTATGTTGATGATCTCGATAGGTTTGGACAGGATGAGGGAGAGGGAGAGGGCGGTTCGCAGTATCTGTCCTCCCCCTTCGCCGTAGCTTCCATCGATGGTAATGTAGTTATTCAATGCTTACTGCTTTGACCAATTGGACAACTACGTGCTGCCTGCGTGGACAGACCTAAAGGTCTGTCCCTACATATTGCTTGACCCATGACCCTATACTTTACACCCTGCTTTTCAATCCTGGTGGGTATTAAATATCTCGTCGAACTCAGTGGCAACCTCGATAAATGCCTTGAATATCCTGGGGTCAAAATGCCCCGGCATCGTCCTGCCGTCCCCCTCTGTTATTATCTTAAATGCCTTCTCATGATCAAAGGCGGGCTTATACGGTCTCACACTCCTCAAGGCATCGTACTGATCCACCAGCATAACTATCCTTCCCTCTATTGGTATGTCCTTCCCTTTTAACCCGCACGGATACCCTGTGCCATCCCATCTTTCGTGATGATTGAGGGCAATGAATGATATCATTCGTATTACAGGATGAGATGAACCTGAGAATATCCTCTCTCCTATGATAGTATGGGTCTTCATGATATCAAATTCCTCTGGTGTAAGGCGTTCCGGCTTCAACAGTATGTTGTCGGGTATACCAACCTTGCCTATATCGTGCATCGGGCTTGCAAATGTTACCACCTCAATAAAATCTGCAGGTAAGTTCAGTCTCTCGGCAATCTTACTTGAATAGAGGCCCATCCTCCTGATGTGCGCACCAGTGTCCTCATCCCTGTATTCAGCTATTGCCGTCAGACGCTGCACTAATTCAGCGCCCATCTCTTTGACCATAGTGAGGGCATCCTTTAACTCCTGCGTACGCTTCCGCACAGTCTCCTCAAGCACATGCTTATAAGTCTTCTCCATCTGGAGCAGCCTGCTGTATTTAACGCTTTTTTCTATTGTATAGATAAGATACTCAGGATTATAAGGCTTGGTTATATAATCAAAGGCGCCCTTTTTAACCGCATCAATTGCCGTCTCTATCTCTGCAAATGCCGTCATCAGGATTACAGGGATTTCAGGATTACGTGCATGAATATGTGTCAGGAGCTCGATACCGGTGACCCCAGGCATCTTTATGTCGGTCAGCACAACCTCAACACCGCTTTCCTGTAATATAGCCATTGCATCTTTAGCATTGTCACAGGAGATCATAGAGTAGCCACGCTCCTTGAGAAAACATGCGATAGAATCACGGACATGGAAATCATCGTCAACGACGAGTATTGAACCACTGGTTTTATTATTGTTCATCTGGAAATAACCTTTCAAATCCCCCCTTACCCCATAATCCCCCTAAATCCCCCTTTAAAAAAGGGGGACTTATCCCCCCTTTTCTAAAGGGGGGGAACTAATTTCCCCCTTTGAAAAAGGGGGATTTTTATAATCCTTTGTGAACTGGAAGTTCATGAGGGTTCATCTGGAAATCCTTTTGAAAACAGGGTCATGGGTCATGGGTCATGTCCATCCCCCTTGACCCATGACCCTTGACCCTATTCATTAATCTTCCGGGAACCGGTACTCTTTTATCTCCTTAACTTCAAAGAGTCCATGGATATTTTTGTCCTCTATGAGTATATTCCTTACCTTATCCTGCCATGCCTTCCTAAAAGCCCGCTTATCTTCTTCTGAGGCCTGGTCAGAAAGCACAAGTGAAATCAATCCCCCTAATCTGGGGTCTTCAGGTACAAGGTCAGGATTATATGTTACTTCTACTGTTTTCTTATTGTCCATTCTCTGGAAGATGAAGGTGTTATATCCTAAATGCCCCTCATCGAAGACAAGCAGATCCCGCCTCCTGAACCTTCTTCCAAGCCCGCCAAAACCTGTGACCGGGGCCGCACCCGTTATTAGTGATATGACCTGCGACATAGGACCGTAGGCCATGTCCGTGGGTTTACCCAAAACAGCGACCCTGATCTCTCCACGGACAGGGGGCTCCTCTCCGTAAAGGGCAGATAATGCCTTAGCCGTTATCTTATATGCACCCGATATGGCAGGACATGAGTGTCCGGCAAGTTTGACTGCATCTGCATACTTAAAGATAAGGATCTCACCTTCATCCATGGAGCCGAGAAAATAGGCGAGGGGATCCTTTAGCTTTATAGGCTCAACCTTGTCAAAGAAGTCCTGGCTCCATCTGCTCTGTCCTTCAGGCATGCAGTGAATAATAGCACTTTTTATGGTTTTTTGCTATTATTTTCAGATGAACAGCCATGAGCCGCAGGCTCACAAAGGAGGATGAAAATAATCCCCCCCTCCCCCCTTTAGAAAAGGGGGGTAAAAGTCCCCCTTTTTTAAAGGGGGATTTAGGGGGATTATGGGGTAAGGGGGGATTTGAAAGGTTATTTTCAGATGAAAAGTAAGAAGCTCCTGCCAGGAAAACTACCTATACGATTTTTAGAAAAATTATTAAAGCGTTACACATCAAAAGGGTATGGTGTGGTCGTAGGGCCCGGCATAGGTATAGATGCAGCGGTTATAAAATTTGGCGGTAAGTATCTGATCGCAAAGACTGACCCTGTAACATTTGTGGCCGGGGACATAGGGATTTATGCCATTAACATCAATGCCAATGATATAGCCGCAATGGGTGGAAGGCCGAAATGGTTTCTATCAAACATACTCCTCCCGGAAAAGAAAACAAGCCCTGAGATGGTAGAAGATCTATTCTCACAGATATACAATGCCTGCAAGGAACTTGGCATCTCATTTTGTGGAGGTCACACAGAGATAACGTTTGGTATTGACAGGCATATAGTTATCGGGCAGATGCTCGGAGAGGTAAAAAAGGGGGAACTTGTGACAGCAGGAGGGGCAAAGGCAGGGGATGATATAATACTCACAAAGGGTATAGCGATTGAGGCGACATCAATACTTGGAAGGGAGAAAGGACGAGAATTAAGAAAGAGGTTTTCTGCAAGATTTATAAAGAGATGCAAGGAAACAATAAAGAGTCCGGGATTGAGTGTCCTTAAAGATGCCCATGTTGCTTTAAAATACGGGAGGGTTCATGCTATGCACGATCCAACAGAAGGAGGAGTTGCAACAGGTTTACATGAGCTTGCAATTGCATCAAAGGCTGGGGTTTTAATAGACAGGGATGCAATCCCAGTCCTGCCGGAGTGCAAACGGCTATGTGATTACTTCGGCATAGACCCACTTGGCGCTATTGCCTCAGGGGCACTTCTTATATGCCTCGCTCCAAGGGATACAGCAAAGGTCATAAAGGGTCTGGGTAAGGAAAGGATAAATGCATATATGATAGGAAAGGTTACACATAGGGCACAGGGTGTTAAGATAAGAGAAAAGGGAAGGATAAAAAGACTCCCTCTTTTTGAGCGGGATGAGATAACTAAGGTACTAAAATAGGATGGGCAACCATTCACGTTGCTATTGCTCCGACGCGCTAATCCCCCCTATCCCCCCTATCCCCCCTTTAAAAAAGGGGGGGATTGTTAGTATAAATGCCAGAGAGCCTACAATAGCATTCTGCCCTATCCCCCCTTTAAAAAAGGGGGGGATTGTTAGAGGTCACCCCCTACACCCTTACAGCAATTCCAGCGTCTTCAAGAGCGCCTCTGCCTTATACAGTGTCTCGTAGTACTCCTTCTCAGGATCTGAGTCGGCAACGATCCCTGCACCCACCTGCATATGCGCCCAACCATCTTTTATAATAAATGTCCTTATTATTATGTTCAAATCCATATCCCCTGTAAAGCTGATATAACCGAGAGATCCTGTATAAGGCCCACGGGTCGTAGGTTCCAGCTCGTCTATGATCTCCATACAGCGTATCTTGGGCACACCTGTTATGGTGCCCCCTGGAAAGACAGCCTTTATAAGGTCAACGGCATCCTTACCTGCTCCTATATCCCCAGCTACATTTGAGACGATGTGGGTTACATGGGAGTATGATTCCAATGTCATAAATTCATCTACCTTTATACTCCCAAACCTGCATACACGCCCTATGTCATTTCTCTCAAGGTCTACAAGCATGATATGCTCGGCACGGTCCTTTCCGCTCATCAGGAGCTCCTCCTGCAGCCTGCCGTTCTCAATCGCATCTCTCCCACGGGGTCTTGTGCCGGCTATCGGCCTTGTCTCCACTGCCCCATTCCGCAATCTCACAAGCCTCTCCGGGGATGAACTGACGATCTGCATATCACCTGTGTCAAGAAAGGCGGAAAATGGCGATGGATTCACCTCCCTCAATATCCTGTATATACTCAGGGGATCAATATCCTTTATATATGCTGACAACCTCTGTGAGAGATTTGCCTGAAATATATCACCGGAAGATATATACTCCTTGCATCGCCTGACCATATCTACATATTCCTTTTTTGTAAGGTTTGATACCATTTTAATCTTTAAACTGCACCTGCCCGGACTTAAGATTCTCCTCTCCTTCTTAATCCTTTTCTCTGCCGATATGATCCTATCATTACACCCGTCACCGTTAACGTCATCCTCATCAGCCACAGATGTTATCCACCCCCTCTTTTCAATATGGTCAAAGGCGGCCACTGTATCCACATTCATCAATACTATATCCTGAAGCTGAAGGTCGTCGTAGGCCCTGCGCGGCAGTTCTTCAAAAAAGTGCGCAACGTCATATCCAAAGTACCCGGCTATGCCGCCGATGAAAGGAGGAAGGCCTTTTATACGTGGGACCCATCTCCGTTTCAGGTAATGCCTTATTAAGGCAAAGGGACCAGTAGATGGCGCAGGGTGTAGGGTGTAGGGTGTAGGACTCTTGATAATTATTTTCGGGTCTATACCGATAAAAGAGTATCTTGCAGTCCTGGCATTGCCGCCACGACTCTCAAAAATGAAAGATGGCCCATTTTCCCGTAACCGCACAAAGCACTCAAAAGGATCCATCCATGCTATTTCCTTATGGAAGATTTTCATCTGAACATACTCGCTCAAATCCCCCCTTACCCCATAATCCCCCCATCCCCCCTTTAGAAAAGGGGGGTAAGTCCCCCTTTTCTAAAGGGGCAGGGCTCCCGTTGCTGCGGAGCATTGCAACGGGAAGGGGGGGATTATTTTCATTTTGACAATTATAGCAGAAAGGTTTATATAGTCTACGAGGGGGAATATGAACTAACCCTGGAGAATAAACGTGAAGGGTGTTGAAGAAAAAGATAAGGGCCAGACCGAGGAAGAGCAGGAGAAAAAGATTGCTGTCAAGATGGCATCTGAAGTGCTTCAGTCCCTCTCAAAGGCAATGAAGGCGCTAAAACTCTATCCTGATACAAGCCCGATCAAACAGAAATTCATTTCTGATTTAAAAGAGAAATTCTCAAAATTCCTCGAAGAGTATGGTGACCTCATATTAAACGTAAGACAGTCTGAACTGCTCTATCTTGGAGATGTTGTCTATTCCCAGCCGGCCAGGGAAGAGAGTATAGCCTTCAGACTCTATGGTGATGGTATCAGAGAGATTATATTTTCAGAGGGTCTTGATGAAAGGGAGATACTCGATTTTATAGATGTTGTTAAAGTGGACTATACAGGAGAGGCGGCGGATGATGACATTGTAACGAGGCTCTGGGAGAAGGAATTTAAGAATATCAGACATACAGTTGTTGAAGAGGGAGGGGAAGGAGAGGCAGTTGCAGGACAGCCGCAGCCGCCTGCAGACAGGACTTTAAGCAAACCTGCAGGTGGCGAGGCGCTTAAAATGGCATATATGGCAGAGGCTGAAAAAGACGTGACAAAAGGTGGGACATCTAATCAGCCTGCCGGAGTGGAACTTGAGATAGAGGAAATATATGGAAGACCGTTTTCCGAGATATTCACCCTCACACCTGAAGAGATAGAAAAAGTCCGGCAGGAGATGGATAGTGAAGAAGGGATTGACCTCATATCAGAATTGCTGGATATCCTCTTCCATATACTCCAGATAGAAAAGGAGCTTGACAGCTATACCGAGATAATAAAAAATATAGAAAAGGCGCTCAAATCAATGGTCCTGTCCGGAGATTATAGCCGGGTAATCCCGATAATGACCACCCTTAAAACCCTGTCCAAGGCTGAGAACAACTTCAGCCAGGCACATGCAGAAGAGGCACAGAGGGCAATAAATGCCTTAGGTGATGAGGAATTTCTAATCCAGCTTACACATTCACTGAATGTAAACAAAATAGATGAAACAGATGCCCTCTTTTCATTTCTCTCAATGCTCGACAAAAAGGCAATCATCCCAATGTCCAGTATGATGGGGACACTTGAGCAGATGAAGACGCGCAGGTTAGTGTGCGATGCCCTTGCCATCCTTGCCAAAGACAGGATCGAGCCGCTGCTGGAAAGGCTGGATGACAGCAACTGGTATGTGGTGCGCAATATTGTATATATAATGGGCAAGATAAGAGACCCCAGGGTGGTCAGTTTTCTTAAAAGGATAAAAAATCATTCTGAGCCGCGGGTAAGAAAAGAGATAGTCCACACACTGACAGAGATCAAGAGTGACGAGTCAACGGAGCTTCTGCTTGCCTTTCTTAACGACAATAACGACACCGTCCGCGTGGCAGCATTGAGAAATCTCGCCACACTCAATTATCAAAAGGCAATACCGGTTATTTTAAATATCATATCAGCAGAATCCTTTGTCGCAAAAGATGTCTTCGAGAAAAAGGAGTTCTTTGATGCCCTCGGTAAACTCGGTTCAAAAGAGATCCTCCCCTATTTAAAAGGGCTGTTAATGAAACGCCCGCGGCTATTCGGGAAATCAAAGATCGAAGAGCTGCGTGTATATGCGACCCTTGCGCTCAAAAGGATGGATATACCTGAGGCATTAGAGGTACTGCGAGAGGGTGTCTCTTCTCCTGACAAAAATATAAAGAAGATATGCGAGGATGCCATGAAGGATATGGAGAAGAGGTAGCTGGGGATTTTCAGATGAAGGACAGATTATTTGAGGAAAAAAGGGGCTCTCTCGGCAAGGAACTTACCAATAGCCTCCATAAATTGTTTAAAACGGCGCTTATACATGACCCGAATAATGTTGCGATAAATTCCGCCTTAGAGAAGACACTGGAGTCCATGAAACTCTTGCTGAGCGATGGAGACTCTTTCTCCCTCCGTTTAGTTCAGGAATACCTGTTCATAGATGATGTAAAGATAAAGGTTGACATAGAAAACTTCCTTGCCTCCATGTTCCTTATAGAAGAGATGAAGAAGCGGGGGATCGGCTCTGTCACATTCTCTGTGCCTCAGTGCGGCGATGAACTAAGACGGTTTGTATATGCCTTTATCAATACCGACCCTAAATCCATCGAACCGTTTAAAGAACTCTCTCATAAGCTCATATCACAGGGTATAACCAACATCACGATAAACATGATCAAAGAAGAGGCAGAGTATTTTGAGCATGTAATAGAAGATACCAAAGAGATGGCAAAACGCATATATTTCAAGACGATCTCTGTTGCGTCAGAGGTTATGGAGAGTGCGAAGCTGAAACATTCAGTCGGAATAAAAAAATCAAAAAGGCTTGTACAGTCAATGGTAGACCTGATGCTCAAAGAGGAATCCACTCTACTTGGGCTTACTAATCTCAGGGCCTACGATGAGTACACGTATAATCATTCTGTAAATGTATCCATACTCTCTATCGCTATGGGACAGCGCCTCGGTTATCACCGGAGAGAGTTAAGCGAGCTCGGCATGGCCACTTTATTTCACGATATAGGAAAGATCGACCTTCCGATAGAACTTTTAAATAAACCATCTGAGTTCACGCCGGAAGAGTGGCAGATAATACGCCAACACCCTGTACATGGGGTAAAGACCCTCCTTAGATTGAAAGGGCTTCAGGAACAGGCAATCCGGATGATAATGGCAAGTTTTGAACACCACTTGAACTATGATCTTTCAGGATACCCTAAACTTGTCTCACCAAGGAGGGTCAGCATATTCGGCAGGATCGCGAGTATCGCAGATTGTTACGACGCACTCACCTCTGCAAGGGTCTATAACCGCACCCCTTTTGTACCGGACAAGGCGCTCTCTTTTATGATGAAAAAGAGCGGTTCTGCATTTGATCCCATCCTGCTGAAGATATTCATCAATGTAGTCGGCATATATCCGATAGGGACACTGATACTGATGAACACGAAGGAACTTGGTGTGGTAACCAAGGCAAATCCGAATCCGGGTAATATACACAGGCCTTATGTAAAGCTCATCACAGACAGAGATGGAAATGAGATTGACGGAGAGATAACAGACCTTGCGGGAGATAAGAACATATTCATAGCCCAGTCCCTCGACCACAGAAAATACGGCATTGATGTGAGCAAGTACTTCATGTGATCATAATGTCATTGCGGGCATCCGAAGGACCTGTAGTGAGTTCTATCGAACCATGCGAAGCAATCTCTAAAATTTTTCTCTTGACAAACATAACGAGGAAGGCTTATATATAATATTAGTAATTATTACTATTATCATATGATGGCTCTTGCAAACGTCTATGTCATCCCCGAAATCTTCTATCGGGGATATGATTTCCTGTAATAATACAATAGATTCCCGCTTAAAACATGCGGGAATGACAGATTTTTTAGACTTTTGCAAGAGCCTCATATCACAAACTCATCTTTTGCAAGATCATTTCAAGGGGAGGGATTATGGGAATTCCTGCAAAGATTGATTCCACGATAAATGCCTTAGGCCAGTTATGCCCGATGCCTATCATACTGACATCAAAAAAGATGAAAGAGATGAAATCCGGCGAGGTCCTTGAGGTTTTATCCGATGACGCCGGTATCAAGAAAGATATGCCGGCATGGTGTAATTCAACAAAGAATGAATATATAGGCATTGTAGAAGATACCACTGTTTATAAGGTCTATGTGAGGAAGAAGTGAGACGTGAGAGGTAAGATGTAAAAAAAAATGCGCAGAAAGTCAAGGCAGCGAAAGGTCATACTGGATGTTTTAAAACGGACTAAAACACATCCGTCTGCGGAATGTGTTTATAGAGAGGCTAAGAAAGTGATACCGAATATAAGTCTCGGCACGGTTTACAGGAACCTGAAACTCCTGCAATCCGTAGGAGAGGTATCAGAGATCTCGTGTGAAGGCGACGAGGGACGCTTCGACGGCAACCCTCACCTTCATTACCATATAACGTGCAGGCAATGCGGTAAGATTAAGGATGTAGAGGATATTTTGTTCTATAATATAGAAAAGAAGGTGGCAGCAGTAACAGGTTTTAAGATTGTAAATCATTGTGTGGGGTTTCAGGGGATTTGTCCTGAGTGTTTAAATAAATAACAAATGAAAGGGGGGTACTAACATGTCACACGATATAAAAAAATTTGAGCTTAAAGGATTGGAGGGGCTGTCTGATAATCAGATCTCGCAGCACAAAGACATCCTATATGTAGGATATGTAAATAAGTTAAGCGAGATTGAGGACAAGCTGAAGACAGCCGACCGCTCAAAGGCCAATCAGATATACAGTGAATACCGCGGCCTGAAGGCGGATGAGACATTTGCCTTAAATGGCGTTGTACTGCACGAGCTTTATTTCGAAAATCTCGGGGGTCGAGGTGGCAACCCGTCTGGAAAGATTGCAGATCTCATAAAGCGGGATTTTGGCTCTACCGAGAAATGGATTGAAGACTTTAGGGCCTGCGGTGTAGCAGTAAGGGGGTGGGTGGTACTGGCATACAGCTTCTATGATGGAATGCTCCACAACTACGGCGCCGATGCCCATCACTTCAACTTCCCGGCGATGGCCTGGCCGCTGCTTGTCATGGACGTATACGAACATGCATATACCATTGACTATGGCGTAAAGAGGCCGCCTTATATAGAAGCCTTCATGAAGAATGTCAACTGGGATGCGGTGAATAGAAGGGTGGAGAGGATTTCCAAGATTATCTAATGTATTAATCCTCCCTCATCTCTCAATCCCCCAAATCCCCCCTTACCCCCCTTTATTAAAGGGGGGATGGGGGGGATTACAGAGAACTTATCCTTGCTGCCAACTGCTCGCCTATCCTTATGAATACCTTGCTCTGTGGAGACTCAGGGTCATCTACCAAAATGGGTCTGCCTGCGTCTCCCCCTGCCCTGATCTTAAGGTCAATAGGAACTTCTCCCAAGAATGGAACTCCGAGCTTTTTAGCTGCAGCCTCACCGCCGCCGTGGCTGAAAATGTCTGTCCTCTCCCCGCAGTGAGGGCACAGAAAGAAACTCATATTTTCAATGACGCCAAGTACAGGGACATTGAGCTTATTGAACATGGCTATACCCCTGACCACATCAAGGAGCGCAACATCCTGAGGCGTGGTTACGATAACAGTCCCTGAGAGGGGCACCTTCTGTGCAAGTGTCAACTGGACATCACCCGTTCCTGGAGGAAGGTCTACCAACAAGTAGTCAAGCTCACCCCACTCGACATCGGTAAGGAGCTGTTCTACGGCCTTCATAACCATGGGGCCCCTCCAGATTAGAGGGGTATCCTCTGCTATCAGGAAACCAATAGACATAAGGCTGACTCCGTATTTTATTATGGGAATAAGCTTTTCACCCTTTATCTCCGGCCTTTCAGTAACCCCCATCATAATAGGTATACTTGGACCATATATATCAGTGTCGAGCAACCCCACTTTAGCGCCACTCCGTGCAAGGGCTACAGAGAGACTCACACTAATAGTAGACTTACCAACCCCCCCTTTTCCACTGGCGATAGCCACAATGTTTTTTACAGCGGGAAGCATCTCCTCTCCACCCTGAATCCTATGTGCAGAGACGTTCGATGTAACTTCCACATGTGCCTCAGTTACCCCCTCCACCATCTTCACAGCCTCCTCAGCGGCTGTCTTTAATTGGGCCTTCAGGGGACAGGCAGGTGTTGTAAGCTCAAGGTTAAAAGAGACCCTGCCCCCTTCTATTTTTAGATCTTTGATAAAACCCAGGGAAACCACGTCCCTTTTCAGGTCAGGGTCAATAACAGTCCTGAGGGCGTTCAGTATTTTTTCTTCGGATATTGTCATAAATTCCTCCCATTGGATACATGCTTCGATTAATTTCATTTAACCATATGGAAAGGGATCCAGTCAAATCATATAAAATCCTAAATTCTAATTTCTACTCTGAATCAACCCTGATATTCATCAGGACGATATTCATCAGGGCAAGGTTCAGGATCGGATTTCGGATTTAGGATTTGCTTAACTATTAGAAGGGGACTTTTACACCGAATCCTATGAAATGTCTGTCCAGCATATAGAACGGTATAAAACGATCCTGGCCGGTATAGGCACGAATGGCATTAAGGGAGGTATGTGTGAGGGCGACTAAAAAAATCTTGTCACGACTAATCCCTGTAGTATTTACAATACCTATTGGATCAAACTTGTCGTTTTTATATGGAGCTACATAAAAAGCATAAGTAGTATACCAGAGAAAATCTGTCATGCTGAAGAATAAGAGCGCATGATTATATGTTGTATCATTCTCACGGAATCGCCGTAACGCAAACTCAAATGTATAACCTGCCGCTACCTCGCCTGCAAAATGATATGAGGGTTTTGCCCTGTCATCTATTTTTGTAACCGTGCTCAGCCCAAGGAAAAAACTGTTCCTGTCTCTTGTAAAGAAGTTAAGGGTGTTTCCTTCAGCGCCTGACTGGTTAGCTATTATATAATGCCCCGTCTCATGCATACTAAGGTTTGTAAGGAAGGCAAGACCGACCGCAGGTATGTCTTTAAATTCTATAGCTGATGCATTGCCGTGGAAACTCACCACGAAGAGGACTACAAGAAGGGCAATTTTTAAATTTATATCCCTCAATGATCTACCCACCAGAGTCGTAGGGACAGACCTTAAGGTCTGTCCCTACATTTCCCATTATCGGTGGGTAATGCCTGTATCTTGACATCCTAAAGTTTTCTTTATCACCTCCGATTGAATTGATACTTCAATGAAGATTAACTGGATAGACAACTGTCCCATACCCAGTAAAAATAAAGGCGGGAAGGGCGGATTAGACAAAAAAGATAATGATGCATCTTTAAGCCTCTGCTTCAGCGCAGCAAGTGATGAGGTTACAGTCAGGATTATTGAAAACAAATCACAAGAGACGATTAAGGAAATACCTTCTCAGGAACTCCGTGAAATAAGAGAAAAGATTTACGATATGGCAAGACGCTTATTTGATAAAAGGGTATAAAGGTAAGGTAGGGACAGACCTTAAGGTCTGTCCCTACGTCTGCTACGTCTGCTACATACATCTGCATCCCTTAATATTCTAACTGAAGTCTTGCAAACAAGAGTGTAACAGTGTTATCAACACTGTTACCATACGCCTTATTATCTTTCCCAATACTGGCATAATCTAATCCGGCTTCCAGATTCAGATTCTGGGCGACATTATACTTCCCTTGCAGATAAATATCTGTGCCTATGCTCTTGTCAAACCCTGATGGAACATCCTGGTGCTGGAAGATTCCAATGGCTGCATATCCAGTCAGTCTATCCATGATCGGAAAATCTGCCTTTGCCTGAAGCGTCATGATCCCATAGCCCACGCCGCTGCCAGTAGAATAAGCTGCCCCATCAATATTGAGCGGGTTATCAATACCGGTATCCGTAGGTCCCTGGACATTCAATTTTCCGGTATAACCCCAGTAGCCGGTATGGGCAATAAGGGTCATCGGGGTGATGAAACTGCTGGCAGAGTCGGCCGCCAGGAAATCTTTGTCCCCTGAGGTAGTCAGAAACATCACACCGATATTGGCAGAGCTTAGAGGCACCATTCCCTCGAGTTTTATAGCATATCCTGAGTTATCGACATCCTTACCGGCGCCGGAACCAGTGCAGATAGTGCACGATTCAATCTTCCCTGTATTCCAGAGGATAAACCCGTTCAACTTTACAATATCCACATTTTGCGAGGCACGGATACCGATGTAGTTCTGTGTCGCTGACCCCCCTAAATCGCCTAGGGCTGTAACGGCGTCTCCACTGTTGAGTACATAGACAGAACCACCCACACTACCATTGCCCATTGGAAGATCTACATCCGCCACATAGGCATCTACATCATCATATACCTCTGAATCTTTCTCCATCAGTTTCGCTGTAGCAAGCCGTATATCCGCCCCTCTGACTTTACCAAGCCAAGCAAAGGTCAGGGGGTTAAAGTCCCAGTCCGAGCTAAAGAGGGTATCCCCGAACTTGTCTGACACAGGGACAAGACCTGCCGCAAACTTTCCCCCAATCTCAGTGGTTGTAAAAAGTAACATGGCATGTCTTAAGGCAACAGCCGGATCACTTTCATGAGCCGCCTTCGTCTCTATACTTTTATCATACCTTGCATTGCTTGTATTTGATTCTATATGCCCGATATTCAACTGCATATGCATGCTTACATCCTTCGATACCATGACATCCCATGTGGGTCTCCAGCGTAGCCTTGCTGCTGCAACACCATCCCCCACATCCGCCTCCTGACTCAACGAGTAATAATTTATCCTGAACTGCCCATGAAATGTACTTTCTACCGCCAGCGCTGAAACTGCACTACCCAGCACAAATACTGTCAGGACTGTAAATAACAACAATTTTTTTATCATCTCCTTACCCCCCTTTCTTGGACAGACCTAAAGGTCTGTCCCTACGTCTCACGTCTCACCTCTAACGTCTTACGTCTCACGTATTATACTCACCCCCTCTCACTCATCAAAGGTAAGGTGGGCGGTGCCCACCCTACGACTTTATGTCGTAGCGTGGGGGTTCATCCCCCACAACAAACCAACGGCTCACGTCTCACTTTTTCAGACTGAATAGATAAGCAACTAAGGCATTCATCTCTTCCTTGCTAATCTGTTCAGGGTAATAGTCCG
>JACRGZ010000064.1 GCA_016234155.1 Nitrospirota bacterium
AGCCTTTTCCATTGAAGTAATGTCATTGTATGGTACATATGTAAAACCAGGGAGCAGTGGTTCATACCCTTTATGGAATCTTTCCTGACCGGTAGCAGTGATAGTGGCCATTGTCCTTCCGTGAAAGGAGTTATATGCAGTAATAATTTCGTAACGTCCTTCCCCCTTTTCCTTAAAATATTTCCTGATAAGCTTTATTGCGGCCTCATTTGCCTCAGCACCGCTATTGCAGAAGAACACCTTGTCTGCAAATGAATTTTCCACAAGGAGCCTTGCCAGTCTGACCTGCGGTTCGGTATAGAACAGATTAGAGGTATGTACAAGCCTCTGCGCCTGCTTTTGAAATGCAACAGTAATCCGCGGATTGCAATGGCCGAGATTATTTACTGCAAGACCATTTATAAAATCTAAATATTCTCTGCCTTCGCTATCATAGATGCGGTTTCCCCTACCTTTAACAATAAAAAGAGGGAGCCTCTTGTAAGTATCCATTATATATTTTTTTGATTCCTCAAAAATCTTCAATTCTGACATAAAACCCTCCTCAGGGTAAAAAAATATAAATAACACGAATACCGCAAAAAATCAATAAAAAAGACATTCGGCGCCATTTTAATCGCATCTTGTATTGTTGTTTACAGAGGCATATAATGTGTACAGTAATAAATCTAACCGGAGGATTATTATGAAAGGATTCAAGATCGTTTTTTTATGTGTTCTTATTCTTATTGTTACCCCTGTCCTGAGCTATGGAGAACTTCAATTGAAATCTATCATGAATGATCTGAATAACAGGATGAAGACTATTGTTGATGCCATTAACAGGGAGGACTTTAAATCCATTGAGGAGAATGCACGTATCATCGCAGATCATGAGAGACCCCCGATGGAAGAACGTGTAAAGATTCTAGGTTTCCTTAAAAGAGAGGCACCGGACTTCAAAAGCATTGACGATAGTGTCCATGCCAGGGCAAAAGAGCTGGCCGAGACCGCAAAGAAGAAGGATATAGAAGGAGTAGTGGCCAATTTTGGGAAAGTACAGAAATCCTGTGTAAGCTGTCATACAAGATTTAAGTCCAGGATTGTAGAGGAGTTCTATAAAACTGAGATTAATTGATACGGAGGTCTGACCATGGAGTTCAATATTCCGGAAACATTGAAGGAAGAACATGATGATCTTCATGAGGAGCTTGCAAGGGTTACTGATATTGGCGGAGGTACGGGGGAGGCTGCGAAGAAGGTTGCAGCTATAATGCACCCGCATTTTATTAAAGAGGAGGAGTTTGCGCTGCCGCCCCTCGGTTTATTGGCCCCTCTGGCAAAAGGGGAGGTAAAAAAAGAGATGGAAGATGTTCTCCATCTGACAGAAAGGTTGAAGTCAGAATTACCCCAGATGTTAGCCGAGCACAGGGCTATAATTGAATCATTATTAAAACTTGCTGATGTGGCAACCAGAGAAAATAAACTGGAGATTGCATTTTTTGCAAAAAAACTTATCCTGCACGCACGAACTGAAGAAGAAGTTCTGTATCCCGCTTCTATACTGGTTGGTGAATATCTGAAAATTAAGCTCAATAAGCAGGGCTCATAGATGCAGGACCATGAATGTGCTGCAATATAATGTACTACTATGTAATACACTAAAGGACGAGGAGCATGAAGCGCCCTTTCCACATATTTTTAGTTGTCCTTTTTATTTTTATCAGCCCCCTGATAGTTGGTTTCCAGTATAACAGGAGTGATGTAACCCTGAAACAGGGTATCTTTCTTGCTGCTAAACCTGAGCTGATGGATCCTAATTTTATTCACACCGTGATCCTTCTGGTCTCCTATGGGAAAGACGGGGCATTGGGGCTGATTATCAACAGGCCGGCTGGCATGTATCTGGAAAAGGTACTTCCAGATGCGGAGGAGATTGAAGATATGTCACATCCTCTTTTCCTCGGTGGCCCTGTCAATCAAAACAGTTTATGTATCCTGTTTACTTCAGATGATACAGTCAAAGAAACTCAAAAGATCTTCGATGACATATATTTTACCTGTATTAAGGATGCCATAATCCCAATATTGAAGAAACATGAAAAGAATAAAAAGGTTCGGGTGTATGCCGGTATTTCAGCCTGGGCACCTGGACAACTTGAACAAGAGATAAAGCGTGGTGCATGGATTACAAGGGAGGCCAATCAGGACTCAATCTTCAGCGAGGAGCCATTAAGTATATGGCCTTCAATTTATAAGATACCAGAGGAATTATTAATTTAGAGGACTCAATTACTGAGATAATCCATGGAGAATATAATCTCATGAACAATACCATTGGTGTATATATTCACATCCCTTTTTGTATGACTAAATGTCCCTACTGTGATTTTAATTCTATTGCGTTATCCAATGTGCCGGATGAAGATTATATCAACGCAGTCTTAAGAGAGATGGCCTTTCTTGTGAAGGAGAGGCCTGATTTAATGCACAAAAGGATTGAGACAATCTATATCGGTGGCGGGACACCATCACTCATATATCCCCCAAATATAAAAAGGCTTATTAATGGAATAAGAGAGAGATTTATCAGCTCAGAAGGACAGGAGATAACAATAGAGGTAAATCCAGGGACTGTGTCACAGGTTAGACTGAGTCAATACAGAGAGGCAGGCATAAATCGTTTGAGCATAGGGGCACAGTCTTTCAGTGAAAAGGGTTTGAAATCCATCGGGAGGATTCATTCAGTTAAGGAGGCATTGAGCTGTATTGAATATGCAAGGAAGGCTGGTTTTGATAATCTGGGGATAGACCTAATCTTTGGGACCCCGGGACAGGCGCTTGCGGAATGGGATTCTGATCTTACAACCGTTATTTCAATGAGACCGGAGCATATCTCTGTATATAGCCTTACAATAGAACAAGATACCCTGTTTTACAATCTGATGGCCGAAGGCAAACTCCTGATTCCACATGAAGATGATGTTATTGCCATGTATGAACTTGCAATAGACAGGCTTGAGTCTTCGGGTTATAACCATTATGAGATATCGAACTTTTCATTGAAAGGTCTTGAATCGAGACATAACTCCAGGTACTGGCTTGGTATGGAGTATATCGGATTCGGGGCAGGTGCCCACTCATACTTCTCCACTCCGGACTGGGGGATACGATGGTGGAATGAGAGAGATCCATACCGCTATATGCAGAATATAAAAGATAGCGGTCAGGCAGTAGCAGGCAGGGAAAGGCTGACTATGGAAGAGGCGTTGTCTGAGGGTTTATTCCTTGGTTTAAGAAAGATGAAAGGGATTGATATGGAGAGGTTTAAAAAACGTTTTAATACAGAACTGCCAGATTACTGGATGAAAAAGATCAAGGTGTTTAAAACAGAAGGATTCCTTGAAGATAAAGATAATCACCTGAGGCTGACCCGCAAGGGGATTCTTATATCAAATGAGCTGATTACAGATCTCATGCTGGTCTGATAAAAATTTCCTCATCAGAAAGGATGTCTTCTTTTATAAGACAATCATAACATAGATAAATTAGGAGGGGCAATAGCTGTCATCCCTGTATCAACCCATGCACCAGGGCATACTTGATGATCTCGCTCAGGTTGTGGATATTCAACTTTTTCATGACATTCCTTCGATGGGTCTCTACAGTGTTGACACTGATGTAGAGGAACTCGGAAATTTCTCTATTGGTCATTCCTCTGGCAAGTAACCGTAGAATCTCCTTCTCACGAAAACTGAGAGTCTCATAGGAGGGGGGAACTATTGAAGATTTTCCTCCTTTCATGTTTGGAGGAGGGGAATAGGGATAGCCGGAGCGTACCCTCCGTATAGCCTCGAAGAGATCCCTGTCTACTGATTTTTTCAGGATATACCCGGAGGCCCCCATACGCAGCCCTTCTTCCTGGAGAAATGTGTCCTCATGCATGGTGAGAAGGAGGACATCTGTTTTGGGGAGGAGGCGTTTGATTTTCTGAGTAGCCTCCAGGCCATTGAGATGGGGCATTGAGATATCCATCAGGATAATATTTGGGTGGAGTTCCCTGGCCAACTGAATGGCCTCACCCCCGTCAGTAGCCTCACCCACAACTGCAAACCCATGGTCCGATTCCAGGATACGCCTCAATCCCTGCCGGAACAGGGCGTGGTCATCGACAATAAGGATACTGATCTCCCTGTCAGATAACCCCCGGGGATTTAGATGAGCCATAAGGCACCTCCGTTCTAACCGTTGTCCCCTGGCCGGGTAGGGATTCTATATAGACCTTTCCACCCAGTATGGCAGCCCTTTCCCTCATCCCGATAAGACCTAAACCGCACTTTCCCTTCTCCTGTGGTTCATCAAATCCCTTTCCGTTATCTGCAATGGAAAAGAGGATGTGGTCTTCCTCAAGGTCGAGACGGATATTCACCTTTGTTGCGCCAGAGTGTTTTGCAATATTGGTCAGCGCCTCCTGCGCAATCCGATAAAGGTGGATCTCCTGTTCTACGTCCTGAAAGGAGAGCCTCTCAGAAACGTCTGCGTGAATCTGAATCCCCGTCTTTTTCGAAAATGTCTCAAGATAGAGCCTGAGGGCGTGGAGAAATCCCACCTCGGTCACACAGGAGGGATTCAGGTTCTTTGTTATCCTGGAAACCTCCTCCATCGTCTCCTCTACATGGGTAGCCAGCCCGTCGATGTCAGCAATAATCTCCGCAGAGTCAATAAGCTTATTTCTAATAGCCTTCAATGTCAACTTTATAATAGCAAGAGACTGACCAATCCCATCGTGGATGTCACGGGAAATCCGTCGCCGCTCCTCCTCTGTAGCATAGACGATCCTCGATGAGAGGTCCCTTGCAATCTCCTCCATCCGTATCTTTTCCATAGCCATGGCCACACGGTGGAGTAATATCTGTGGCGCAAAGGGCTTGGTGATGTAATCATAGGCGCCATGACGAAGGGCCTCGATCACCAAATCTATCGACCTGTAAGCCGTAACGATCAGTACTGCGGTACTGAGACCCTGCTGCTCGACATGATCTAAGATCGCTGTACCCCTGAGGTCAGGGAGGATGAGGTCGGCCAATATTACGGGGAAATATTCAACAGAGAGGATATCTATTGCCTCCCTCCCTTTTGAGGCAGTCTTAACGATATACCCCTTCATAGAGAAGAGGTCCCGGAGAAAGTCCCTGACGGTCTGATCATTCTCTATCACAAGGATCTTCTCTATAAATGGTTTTTTGTCCACGAATGGCCCCCCTTATTAGACTGCTTGTAGGTTATAATCATATAACAACCCCGATTACTTATAAATCGGACAATAGAGGGGCAGAAATATACCACACCTTCGGTATTTACCGACCTCTTTATAGTCCGATAAACATACCCAGTTATAGTTGCTGATTGGCTTTATACCAGAAAGATAAGGAGGTTTCTTATGGTCACAACGGAGGAACGTGAAGGATTGGATATATCCCAGCCCATTAAAATAGCCCCGGAGATATGGTGGGTGGGGATAGTCAATAAGGATACCCCTTTTAAATGTCACGCCTATCTCCTTTATGATGGGGAAGAGGCGGTACTATTTGAACCTGGACCCCTTGCCAATTATCCGTCTATCTTTCAGAAGGTGATTCAAATAGTCCCCCTGCAGAGCATCCGATATATAGTCCTGTCCCACCAGGACCCCGATGTGTGCGGGTCGCTTCCTGCATGGGAGAAGGCGTTGGCATCTACTCCTGTATCTGTGGTAACCCACAGCCGCACGGCAGTCATCATCAAGAACTACGGTTTAACCTCTCCTTTTTATTTGATTGACCAGAAGGATTGGTCTCTCAGATTATCCAGCGGGAGGACCCTCAGGTTTATATTTGCCCCATGGTGCCACAGCCCGGGGACCTTCATGACCTATGATGAGGAGAGCAGATCCCTTTTTTCCGGGGATATCTTTGGCGCCATCACCTATAAATGGAGCTTCTATGCCGACCAATCTTATGTCATGGCCATGCGCAGCTTCCACGACGATTACATGGCCTCAACCTACCACTTACGGTATGCCATCTCCAAGCTCACCACCCTTAATATTGAAAGGATCCTCCCGCAACACGGTTCCATCATCGACCGGGATGTTTTGCAGTATATCCAGGCCCTCCGGACATCACGGTGCGGATTAGACCTCCTCTGTGGAAGAAGTTCTTCTGCAATGATGATGAAAGATGCACCCTTGCCGGCAACAGCATCCGATGAGACCTCTGCAACGATGAACTATAGCGGACTTCCAATAGGCTACAGGTACATTATTGCCAGGGTCATTGAGCGGGAGACAGGTGTGCTGGGGAAAGAGGATGCCCTCGCTGTGGCAAGGGAGGTTGATGGCATTCATTTGGACAGTGAGGGGAACCTGATAGGGATCTATGAAAAGAATGGAAAAGATATCCTGAACCGGCTCCTCAAAAGTTATGAAGAGCGTTTCGGCTTCTGGGCCGTATTCAACTGCCGCCTGATGATCCACGACCTGATAAGGGAGTTTGGCCTGGCGATGCCTGACATCCTGGAGGAAGGTCACATGTTAAACATTCATGTTGCACGGCAACACAAAGGACAATGAAAATCTTAATAAAGGAGAAGATCTATTATGTTAAAAGGGATATTTAAAAACGTAAGTGTCCGGCTACTGTTAAATGGTGCATTGATTACCCTGTCTCTTCTATGCGTCCTTTTGACATCGCTTCTGGGCTGGGGTGCCTATCAAAGACGTGTAGTAGCGGTAAGGTTATCTTCCATGAACGACATGGCGGATAAGATTATCGTTGCAGCAGCCCAGGAGGCACTTGAGCGGGGTGTAACAGCGACAGCCCTCGGCATTAATGAATCTGCCAGTGACGATGTTTTAACCAGGATTAAGGATTTTCGTATTAAAGGAGATGGGGCACTTAATGAGGCATTGACTATTGCCCGGAAGATTGCATCTGAAGAACCTGCTTCAAGATTCGCCACCATCCATGACCAGACGAACCAGGCATATAAGTCCCTGGTTGAGTTTCGTAAGCGTGTGGACAGGAGTCTTCAAGGGGTAGAGCGTGAGATCGAACCTTACGAGTGGTTTAAGGCCATGACCGGGCTCATAGAGAATGCGGCAAGGCTTCGTCAGGCCGCCTTTGCCTCCGCTGAGCCATTGCAGCAGATCACCCAGGACAACCTGATACTGAAGCAGGCGGTGTGGTTGATCTCGGAAAATATGGGCCGGGAGCGTGGTACCATCGGTCCTATCATTGCCACTCAGAAACCTGTCCCACCTGCCGTGATGGAAAACCTCAAAACCTTTCATGCCGTCGCAGAAGTAGCCACGGCTGACATCCTTTCCCTGAAAGGGGCAAAAGGGGTGGATTCCCGAATAGTCAGCGCTATCGATGATATGGAAAAGGCCCTTGCCCGCTTTGATGAAATCCGGGGAGATGTCTATCTGGCCGCCGGAACTGGAAACTATACTATCAGCCCGCAGGAATGGATTGCACGTTCCACCGGGGCTATTGATAAGGTACTTGCCGTCTCGAGTGCTGTAACAGAGGTGAGCGGTGATAAGGCAAGAGAGGTTACAGGACAGAGTCTGCGAAGGATGATCCTGGCCCTTATACAGATAGTGGGAACAGTGTTGTTCGTCTTCTTTGTGCTGATACTTGTCTATGAGAAGACCTGCCGTATTGACCACCTGCGTGGATCAATGGAGCAATTGGCGAGGGGGGAGGGCGACCTGACCTTCCGCCTTGATGCGGGTTCCGGGGATGAAATCGGTATGGCAGCAGGGGCATTCAATACCTTTATGGACCAGCTCCAGGGCATTATCCACCAGGTCAGGAAGGCGACCGATCAGGTAGCCTCTGCCGCAGTCGAACTATCCGCCATGTCAGAACAGATGTCTAAAGGTTCCACCGACCAGACTCAGCAGACCATCCAGGCTGCCACTGCCATAGAGGAGATGAGCGCCTCGGTAACCGAAGTGGCAAAAAACGCCTCTGACGTGGCCAGTTTTTCGAAAAATGCCAGGGATATGGCTGACAGGGGTGGGGGGGTCGTCTCCGGGGCTGTTAAGGGGATGGAGAAGATTGCCCAATCCGTCAGGGAGACGGCTACTGTTATCGAGGCATTAGGTGCAAGATCAAAACAGATTGGGGAGATAGTATCTGTGATCGACAATATTGCCGAGCAGACCAACCTTCTGGCATTAAATGCCGCTATTGAGGCAGCCAGGGCGAGTGATCAGGGTAAGGGGTTTGCAGTGGTAGCAGATGAGGTGCGTAAATTAGCGGAGCGGACTACAAAGGCGACCTCAGAGATTGCCGCTATGATTAAGACGATCCAGTTGGATATACAGAAGGCCGTGACCACCATGAATGAAGGGACCGGTGAGGTCGAGAGCGGTAGGGTACTGACCAATGAGGCCGGCCAGGCCCTGAGCCAGATTGTGGATGGTTCACAGAAGGTCATGGATATGGTCATGCAGATTGCCGTGGCCTCGGAAGAGCAGAGCTCCGTATCCTCTGAGATTTCCGGCAATGTGGAGAAGATATCTCAGCTCTGCAAGGAGAACAATTCAGCGGCATCCCAGACCGCCAATGCATCAGGAGACCTCTCCATGCTTGCCACTGAATTGCAGCAGATGGTGAGCCGCTTCAAGGTGTAAGGGGTTCAATAGGAAAATCGAAAAACTGAGCTTAACAATACTCTCCGAAATCTAAGGCGTCAATTGATACAGCAATTCTCGCTGAAACCTATCTCCCTTGCGAATGCGGGACAAGGCAGTGCTTGCATTCTTCGCTTCGCTCAGCGCAAGCTATGGGAGCGAAGCGAAAAATGTTCCGCCTATCGCGATAGGAGGGGTTTTCTAACCCAGCTTGATGCGCATTTGCCTAATATTTCAGGGGGGAAGTTCGGGGCATGCTACGATTAACCGGCATCTTTGTATTTGAGATTCCTTCATGACTTTCGTTATTTGGTTCATGTCCCTTCCCTGTTAATGAAATAGGCGGATAGGCCGGATTTGCAGCCTCAAGAAATAGCCCTTTTCCGCTTATCCTTAAAAATTTGACTGTTGTTTCATCTCCGAGAACGGCAACGACAATATCACCATGATTGGCAGTCTCCTGCTGCTGCACAATAACATAGTCACCTTCGTTAATACCTGCACCGATCATGCTGTCTCCCCGCACCCTTAGGGCAAAGTAGTTGGCTTTTCCTAGACACTCTGGTTTAATTGGCAGGGTGACTTCCATATTTTCTACAGATAATATGGGTATTCCGGCAGCTACACGCCCCACAATTGGTATGCCTTCAACCTGCCGAGACCGGTTCTGAAGCAGCCCTTACGTTATATGTAGTATGTCAACAGGAAATATCCTATAATGGCCTGATTATTGCAATATCATGTTATCGAGGGAACTTATTGCAAAGAATGATAAGAAACCGTAACCTTCAAATTATATATCGAATACTTCTTATTGCCATGATCCTGACAGGAGGATGTGGCTTGGGAGAGGATCTATCTTCTCAAAGTGTCTCAGATGCCCCGGATCACCTGGTAGCCACTACCATATCTATGAAGGAGATTAAACTCACATGGAGAGATAATTCCTCAGGGGAGGATGGTTTTATTATTGAGAGGAAAAAAGGGCCTACCAGTACCTTTGGAATGCTTGCAACAGTTGAGGCAAATGCCGAATCCTTTATTGATAATAGTTCAACCCTGAGCCTTAATACATCTTATTACTACCGGGTTGCATACATCAGGGGTGGAGAGTTTTCTCCATATTCAAATACAGCCAGTGCAACAACCTTGAAGTAGTCTCGACATAATTTCAAAAAGTTCATTTTAAAAAGATAACTGTGACAGGTATTTACCATGCAAAAACCCCTCGTGTTATTTGTTGCCTTCTATATATGCGGTGTTGTTGCTGCTGAGTTATTCAGATATTTTCCTGTAACTGTTATTCTGTCTGTTATTCTCCTTTTTGTTCTTGCAGCCTATATTATTTCTGTTATACACCACGGAGAAACAATAATCCCGGTTAAAAAACACGGTCTATCCGGTGCCACAATCTTTAAGTCCAGAATGTTTGCAGACTGGATACTATTAGTAACAGCAGTGCATTCAGGTTTCCTTTATATGCTGTACGTCAGCCGTGTCCCTGACACTGACATTTCTAAATATGCCACTGGTGAGAAGTTGACAATCATCGGCATGGTCGATGAACCTGTAAAGTTCTACTCAAAAAAGGCTGTGGCTACTGTGAATGCCATGAAGATATTGAGAGGGGATAAGTGGCTGGACGTGACCGGCAGGGTCAGGTTGAGTGTTTATGACCATGACGTGGAATTGAGTTACGGAGACATATTGAGATTTACAGGGAGGCTCAAGGAGATACGGGGGTTTAAAAATCCAGGATTATTTGACTATGCAGAGTATATTAGCCGTGATGGTATAAGGGCAAGCATTGGTACAGGAAAGAGAGAAAATATTTCAAAGATAAGCGCAGGTGGAAATCCTGTATTAAGAAGGTTATACAGTTGGCGGGAGAAGATAAGGTTTTCCATTATGAGGGGGCTTTCTGACAATGCATCTGCAATCCTCCAGGCGATGGTCATTGGTGCTGCTGGTGAGCTTACACCCGGGATAAGAGATAAATTTACAGCAGCAGGGGTCACTCATATCCTTTCTATATCAGGTTCACACCTCGGATTTGTCACATTTCTTATATTTATGATCGTAAGATACTCATTGCTTTATCTCCCCTATAAAATACTCCTTAGATTATCCTTGTACATAACACCCTCAAAGATTGCAGCCATATGTACCATCCCCCCTGTAATATTTTATACCATGATATCAGGCGGGGAGGTTGCAACTGTACGCTCACTCATAATGGCCCTTGTTTACATGACAGCAATCCTGGCAGAGAGGGAAGATGATGCAATAAACACACTGGCCGTTGCAGCCCTTATAGTACTGCTCCTGGACCCGCAGGCATTATTTGATATATCCTTTCAACTATCATACATGGCGGTATTCTCAATGATTATTGTTGTGAGAAGGTTCTATAATATTGAGGACAACCCGGTTGGATGGAAAGATAAATACCTCAGGCAATTTAAACTGCTCATGCTCTTAAACATTAGTGCAACTATTTCCACAGCACCCGTGATTGCACACTATTATAACCAGGTAAACTGGGTGGGAATTATGTCTAATATGGTTATTACTCCGTATGTAGGTTTTACAGTCTTACCGGTTGGCCTGCTCACAGGTGTGCTTTCACTCGTTTTAGATACAAATACAATACCATTGGCATGGTTAAATGAACTTCTTGTTGGTTTCCTATATAAGATGGTTGAGCTCTTTGCAGGGTTACCTATGTCAACAATTCATATACCTTCTCCGGGGACCCTAATAATAATCCTGATCTACATTTTCCTATTCTCGATTTTCTTTTTCAGTTTCAGGCTTTCAAAGGTTATGCTTATCATATCTGCATCATTCCTTGTTTTTATTTCAGGTTGTAATGTTATGCCTGGAGATCAAACTGGATTTTTGTGTGTAACATTCCTTGATGTTGGTCAGGGTGATTCAGCCCTGATTGAATTTCCCGATGGGAATACAATGCTTATTGACGGAGGCGGGGCATTCAGCGAGACATTTGATACAGGCAGATCCGTAGTTGCGCCCTATCTATGGAACAAGGGGATAAGGAAGATTGATTACATTGTTGCATCTCATCCGCAGGTAGATCACATCAAAGGGCTTACATATATTGCAGATAAATTTCAAATAAGGGAAGTATGGACCAATGGAAGAAAGGTGAGCGCCTCTCATGACTTTGATAGTATGGTAGCCGGTAAAGATATCAGAAGGGTGAATATTCACAGCGGGACAGGGGATAGGATAATAGGGGATTGCAAGGTCAGTTTTCTCAATCCCCCTTATAACAGCAGGACAAATGAATTGGATGATAATGACCTTTCAATTGTCATGAGGATTACCTGTAATGATATATCCTTTTTATTTACAGGTGATATAGAGATGAAGGCAATCAGAGGGATTGTTGAAGGTGGAGGCCTTATGAAAAGCACAGTCATCAAGGTGCCTCATCATGGAGCGAGGGGTTCCGTGGAAGAGGATTTTATATCAAGAGTAGGACCGTCTATTGCAGTAATTTCAGTCGGCTATCAGAACTCATACCATCACCCTTCACAGGAGGCAATCTCCTTATATAAAAGGACAGGGGCGGCTATTTACAGGACTGATGTTGATGGTGCAGTGATCATTGAATTGAGAGACGAAAGATTAAAGGTAAGGAGATATGAGGATTTGGTATTGAAGGAGGTTGACTTCAAAGAACCTGGATCAATATTTCATTCAGAGCTGATTAATCTTAAAAAAATTTTAGAGGGTTATGGCTATGGGAAATTATAAAAGGCTTGGGGAGATGTTGGTTGATGAAGGGGTCATAAATGAGGATGTGGTAAAAAGCGTGATTGAAGAACAGAGACATACACATATCAGATTCGGGGAGATACTTGTTGGCAGAAGATTGATGTCCGGGGATGATATTGCGAGGGCATTATCTATGCAGTACAGGCTTGAGTATGCAGATGTAAACAGACTATCAATAATGTCTGGTGTATTTTCATTCATACCGGAAAGCATGGCAAAGAGACATATGATAATACCGGTCCGTGTTGAGAATAAGACCCTTATAATTGTTGTATCAGACCCCCTGAATGTTGAAGGGATAAAAGAGGTGGAATTCTACAGCGGGATGAAGGTGCACCCAATGGTAGGGGCCAGGGACGCCATTATAGAGGCAATAAAATACAATTACAGGTTTGATAACTTTATTGAGAATATCGCAAGTGTGTCCTCCTCTGAAGTATATACCACTGATGCTGATAAAGAGGAGATAGCTGCACCTATTATAAATCTCGTCAATATGCTCCTTTCTGAGGCAGTGGAGAACAGGGCAAGTGATATACACATAGA
>JACRGZ010000066.1 GCA_016234155.1 Nitrospirota bacterium
ATGTATTCGGCAGTAAAGGTCGGAGGTATTCCTCTTTACCGTTTAGCAAGAAAAGGGAAAGAGATATTAAGGAAACCCCGTGAGGTGCATATAAAGGAGATAAAACTATTGGACTTTTCCGGTATATTTGCGAGGTTTGATGTCACATGTTCAAAGGGGACATATGTAAGGACGCTGTGTGCGGATATAGGTGATTACCTTGGAGCAGGGGCTCATATGTATACCCTCGAGAGGATAAGATCAGGAGGGTTTTATATCAGAGATGCGATGACCGTAGATGAAGTGGAAAGGTTTAAACTTGCAGGGACACTCAAGTCACGCTTGATAGGCATGGAGCAGGTAACAGGGTGGATGCCCTCTGTCGTGGTAAAAAGACCATGGGACCTATTTATAAAAGACGGGAGACCACTTGACGCCGGGGCTGTTATCGGAATAAAAAGTCAATTTGGCAAGGGAGACAGGGTCGCAATAATGGACAGTGAAGAAAAACTTCTTGCTATAGGGGCAGCCTTGTGTGAGAGCGCCAGTGTGGCGCAGGGATGCAGCGGTAATGTTTTAAAAGTTGATAAAGTTCTGATATAATCATGATTAATTATTGATTGGAGGGAGGTAAACTATGAGCCTGGAGAAAGAGGACAAACAGAATATTATTAAGGGATACTGTAGGCATCAATCAGATACAGGCTCCCCGGAGGTCCAGATTGCTATTTTAAGCAGCAGGATATCCTATCTTAACGAGCACTTTAAAACACATGGTAAGGACCATCATTCAAGGAGGGGGCTTTTAAAGATGGTGAATCGGAGGAGGAAACTGCTTCAGTATTTGCAGGGTACAGATCTTAACAGATATAAAGATGTAATCTCAAGGCTTGGATTGAGAAAATAGTTGGATTGAGAAAATAGAAGGAGAGAAGAAATAGATGGTAAATAGAGTAGAAACGGAAATAGGCGGGAAGAAACTGTCCTTAGAGACAGGCTGGATGGCTAAACAGGCTGACGGAGCTGTTGTAGCCAGGTATGCGGATACAGTAGTGCTGTCAACTGCTGTAGCATGTAAAGAGGTGAAGGAGGGTATAGACTTCCTTCCCCTTACTGTAGACTATCAGGAAAAGGCATATGCAGTGGGGAGGATCCCAGGCAGTTTTTTCAGGAGAGAGGGGAGACCGACAGAGAGGGAGACCCTGACAAGCAGGCTGATTGACAGACCGCTGAGACCCTTATTCCCAAAGGGTTATTATAATGAGACACAGATTATCTCTTCTGTGCTTTCAGCAGACTTTGGTTATTCGACAGACCTTCTTGGTATAACCTCTGCATCTTCAGCCCTGTATATCTCTCAGATACCTTTTGAGGATCCTGTAGGTGCGGTAAGGGTAGGACGTATAAACGGTGAGTTCATTATTAACCCCGGTTTTTGTGAGCTTGATAACAGCGATTTGAACATTGTTGTGGCCGGGACACGCGATGCTGTCATGATGGTAGAGGGCGGGGCGAAGATGGCGCCGGAGGATGTTGTCCTGCAGGCCATTGACCTTGCACACAGAGAGATACAGAAGTTGATAGACATTCAGATGGATCTGAGGAGATTGGTAGGACGTGATAAAATACAGGTGTCGGTTGTGACGTCGGGCATGGACCTTGTGGCGGAAATAGAAAAATTGTGCCTTGATAAGATCCTTGAAGCGTTAATTATTCCCAACAAGACGGCACGCCAGGTTACACTGGACATGATAATTGATGAGGCACTGAAGCAGCTTAATCCTGATGGCCAGGAAGGTGACAGAAGCAGGGACATCAGGACGAGATTTCACGAGATTGAGAAGAGAGAACTAAGGAAGATGATACTGACAAAAAGGGTGCGGGCGGATGGAAGGGGCCCGGCGGATATAAGACCTATCACCTGTGAGGTCGGTATCCTCCCGAGGACCCATGGGTCTGCCCTCTTTACGAGGGGTGAGACGCAGAGTCTTGCGGTTGTAACACTTGGCACTGCCGATGATGAACAGTTTGTTGAGGCGCTTGAAGGAGAGTCGACGAAGACATTTATGCTCCATTATAATTTTCCCCCGTTCAGTGTCGGCGAGGCGCGGCCGCTTCGCGGGCCTGGAAGAAGAGAGGTCGGGCATGGGGCGCTTGCCGAGCGGGCAATTAAGCCTGTAATTCCGGGCAAAGAGGAATTTCCTTATACCCTCCGGATAGTTTCTGATATCCTCGAATCAAACGGGTCTTCTTCCATGGCTACTGTATGCGGGTCTGCCCTTGCCCTTATGGATGCCGGGGTCCCTATAAAGGCGCCTGTGGCAGGGATTGCGATGGGGCTGATAAAGGAGGGTGATGAGATAGTAATTCTTTCTGATATATTGGGTCTTGAAGACCACCTCGGTGATATGGACTTTAAGGTTACAGGAACTGCTGAAGGTATTACGGCAATACAGATGGATATAAAGATTGCCGGCATAACAAATGAGATTATGCGCCGGGCGCTTGAACAGGCCAGGACCGGGAGGCTGTATATCCTCGAAAAGATGATCGAGTCTATAGCAGCCCCAAGGGCCGCGCTGTCGGTCCATGCCCCACGCATCTTTACAATGAGGGTTAAGCCAAGTAGGGTAGGCGTGGTAATCGGACCAGGCGGCAAGGTAATCAGGGGGATTATTGAAAAGACAGGCGTTAAGATTGACATAGATGATTCAGGGTTGATTTCTATCGCCTCAACGGATGAAGAGTCTGCAAACAGGGCGATGGAGATGATAGGCAAGATTACTGAGGAGGTTGAGGTGGGAAAGATTTACCTTGGCAAGGTGAGGAAGGTTGTTGAATTCGGGGCATTTGTGGAGATACTTCCCAATACAGACGGGTTAGTGCATATCTCGCAGCTTGCTGATTACAGGGTCAAAGATGTTTACGAGGTGGTTAAGGAAGGTGACGATGTACTCGTAAAGGTTTTAGAGGTGGACAAACAGGGGAAGATACGTCTCAGCAGGAAAGATGCGCTGAGGGAGAAGGGGATAAAAGACGTGAGAAGTGAGACGTGAGACGTGAAAGATATATCCTTTCGCAGGGAATACCTTGACAATGGCATAAGGGTGGTTGCGGAACGTGTACCGTCTGTAAAATCAGTCTCTCTCGGCATCTGGGTTGGTGTCGGTTCAAGGGATGAGACGGATGATGAAGGTGGTATCTCCCATTTTATAGAGCATATGTTCTTTAAGGGCACTACCCACCGCAGCGCACATGATATCGCCTTAGAGATAGATTCATTAGGCGGTGAATTGAATGCATTTACCACACGTGAAACAACCACATTTTATGTAAAAACCCTCGATGAACACATATCCAGGGGTGTTGAGATCATATCAGATATATTTCTCCACTCTTCCTTCGGTAAAAAGGAGATAGAAAAGGAAAAGCAGGTAATCCTCGAAGAGTTAAAAATGGTGGAGGATGACCCTGAGGACTATATTCACGATATGCACTCAACCCTTGTGTGGGATGGAAACCCGCTTGCCCGTCCTATACTTGGCAGTGTTGAGACAGTCCATAACATGAACCGTGATGCAATGTTTGAATATATCGGACTTCACTATCATCCGGAGAATATTGTTATATCAGGGGCAGGTAATTTTGATTTTTCCGCGCTGTTAAGGATTTTAAATAAAAATATCGGTAAGTTTAAGAGTAAATACTCTGTTAACAAAAGGGTTACGCCTGTACTCAAAGGCGGGGTCATGATAAAGAAAAAGGGTATTGAGCAGGTCCATTTTTGTCTCGGCGCACTGGGGTTGCCGCAAAACGACAGGAATAGATATGTCCTATATGCACTCAATGCTATTTTGGGCAGCAGCATGAGCTCCCGGCTCTTTCAGGAGGTGCGGGAAAAACGCGGACTTGTCTACTCGATTTATTCCTATATCTCCTCATTTATTGATGCCGGTCTCTTTAATATATATGCAGGCACCGGCAGAGATGCCCTCCACGTTGTCCTGGGTCTTATAATAAAAGAAATACGCCTGATCAAGAGAAATGGCATTACAGTCAAGGAGATGAAGAGGGTAAAAAACCAGATGAAAGGAAATCTCATGTTAGGGCTTGAGAGTACCAGCAACCGCATGAGCCGGCTTGCGCGTGACGAGATATATCTTGGCAAATACTTCTCCCCTGATGCGATAATAGGAGAAATAGACAAGATAACACCATCCAGGATTCAGGCCCTGGCCAATGCCCTTTTTAAATCTGAATACCTATCGCTTGCCATCCTTGGACCGGTGGGAAAGGATATAGTGTCAGAGGACATTTTAAGGGTTTAAGATGATATTATCTTTTATAGTTACGTTTTTTCTGGTTATTTTCTCTCTCTTCTTGCCATCTTTTGCGGCAGATGGTATCCCTTACAGTATGCAAGGCCCTGGTGTTCCAGGGACGCTGGGTATGCCTGGCATGCAAGGTATTTCACCCCTCCCCTCTATCCAGTCGCCGTTTGATGGCCAGAGGGGGAAGAATATAATAACAGAGGAAAAAGGGGAGAGCGGCATTGAAAGGCCCCCTGCAGTGAAATATCCTTCCGACAAAGGGCATCAACCCGGTTATACGGCAGGGCCCTCAGATTTTGAGAGATATCTGTCTCAAAAGCTTGATATAACAGCGGCTCAATTTGAGATACTGAAATCTCAACCAGGCATAAAATATTCCATCACACCTGTTATTCCACTGCCCCCCGGACATGCAATGTTTTACATAAGTCACGAGTTGGGTGGTGGTTTTATTGTTGGAACCGCAGAAGCCCTCTCCAACGGTTTTAAGGCAGCCGGCATAAAAAGTCCCCTCTACGTGTCTACAGAGATAAAACAGTTTGGTTATAACCTTTTTGATCAGCCTCCATCAACCTTTGAGCCGGTTGACAATGTACCGGTTGGGCCTGATTACATGTTAGGCCCCGGTGATGAGGTCAGGATAGCAATCTGGGGTAAGGTCAATGCCGAATACAGGTACAATATAGATAAGGATGGTAATATAAACCTACCTACAGTAGGGGTACTCCCGCTTGCCGGTCTCACATTACAGGAAGGGAAGTCCCTCATAGAAAAGGAGTTCAGCAGATACTATACGGATCTCAAGATAAATGTCAGCTTGGGGAGTTTAAGGAGTATGCGTGTCTTTGTCGTTGGTAATGTCAATAAGCCTGGAAGTTATACCCTTTCTTCCTTTTCTACGATAATCAATGCACTCTTTGCCGCCGGCGGCCCGGCTAAGGTAGGTTCAATGCGGGATATACAGCTCAAGAGAAACGGGAAGACCGTTGTCTCGCTGGACCTCTACGATTTTTTATTGCAAGGTGATAAAACAAAGGATGTAAGGCTTATGCCTGAGGATGTGGTTTTTATCCCTCCAGTTGGGGTTCTCGTCGGTATAGCCGGGAATGTGAAGGTCCCTGCTATATATGAGTTAAAAGGGGAGACAAGACTCCTCGACCTTATTAATATGGCCGGCGGGACAAACAGTATTACCTTTAAGAACCGTGCACAGATATTAAGGATTGAAGATGGGAAAGAGCAGGTATTACTTGAAATAGGACTGCCGGAGGCGGGTAAAGATGGGGGAAATAATGTTCCTTTAAAAGACGGAGATCTCGTAAAAATATTCCCGGTATCACAGATTGTGGAAAAGGTTGTTCACATTACAGGGGCGGTAAAATTACCGGGCACCTACGGTTTCAGGGATGGGATGACAGTGAAAGACATCCTGACTTATTCAGGCGGCCTTCTCAGATATGCAAACAGAGAGGAGGCTGAATTAACCAGGGTTTATATACTACCTGAAGGTCCCAAAACAGAGAGGATTAATGTGAGTCTGCAAAAGGCCATTGATGGTGACCCGAAGCATGATATCCGGCTGAAGGAGGATGACTATATATTTATAAGGACAGTCCCTGAATGGGAGCTGTACAGGACTGTTGTTTTATCAGGTGAGGTAAAGTTTCCGGGCACATACACTATCAATAAGGGTGAGACCATGTCATCTTTGATAGAGAGGTCAGGCGGCTATACTGATAAGGCATATCTTAAAGGCGCTGTATTTACCAGAGAGTCAGTAAGGGCGCTTCAGCAGATACAATTAGATGAGTCAATAAGCAGGTTAGAGCAGGAGATGTTATCACAATCTGCACGGACGATTGAAACGGCATTAAGCCCGGAAGAGGCACAGCAGCAGAAGGCAGTGGTGGAACAGAGAAAAAACCTTATAGCAAAGATGCGGGCTGCAAAGGCTAAAGGGGCTGTCAGCATTAAATTGGAAGATATTAAGAAATTTACAAACTCTCCATATAATATTCCGCTTGAAGATGGTGACACCCTTTATATCCCTGAACGACCGCATCAGGTTCAGGTAATGGGCGCTGTCTACAATCCTACGGCCTTTGTATATAATCCCGATTGGACGGTTTCATCTTATGTTAAGAAGGCAGGAGGGCTTACCAGGAATGCTGAGGATGATGATATTTATATCCTTAAGATGGACGGCACGGCTATTTCTAAGCGAGACTGGGGCGGACTCTTCAACTATAGGTTGAGATATTCAACCCTTGATCCCGGGGATACTATTGTTGTCCCTGAGAAGATAGAACGGATTGTCTGGTTGAGGGAGATAAAGGACCTCACCCAGATTTTATACCAGATAGCAGTTACCGCAGGAGTCCTGATACTAGCCTTTTAGGATGAACCTATTTAAATTATTGGCTGGGGGACGAGGGGTCGAACCTCGATAGACAGATCCAGAGTCTGTCGTCCTGCCATTAGACGATCCCCCAGTTTACCAGTTTACGCTGAAAAATGCCCATCTGCGGCGTCAGGACTCATAATTTGAGCTTCAACGTACAACACAGTACGCCTCAGCTCAAATTATAAGTCCTTCCTTGCACCTGGGCATTTTTGAGCGTAAACTGAATACCTGCTGAAAAAGGCGTTTTCCAGATAATATCTGATACCGACTTTACAGAAAAAATTATACCATGTCAAGTTAAGGAATAAGAAGTCTGTGATTCAGACAGTAGACAGTAGACAGTAGACAGTAGTCTATAGTCTGAATTGCTGAGGCTCTTGCAAAAGTCTATGTCATCCCCGAAATCTTCTATCGGGGATATGATTTTCTGTAATAAAACACTATATTCCCGCTTAAACCATGCGGGAATGACAACATTTTTATACTTTTGCAAGAGCCTCTGCTGATAAGGATTATCCCCAGAGTCAGTGGAAAACCTGTGGAAAACCCATCGCTCATGGGGTTCCATCCCTCTTCAATCTTCACCTTCATGGTCAGTGCACAATTATTAAGCAGATAGAAATCCATTATTTTACAATAAGTTATAAATTTCTGACGGAGAGAAAAAACAAATCATCCAAGATATTGATGTAATAATTATTTCTCCACAATAAGTAAACCCCCCTGCCCTAAAATACCATCTTTTATTTTCTCATCGATATATGTTAAACTATTTTAACTTTTTTAATTGATACTGGGAGAATATTGAATCATGCCACAGAAGAGTTGTCGCTGATGCTGTACGACAGGCCGGCGGGAAGGCCGGGGGCACAGTTACAATAGAGATTAGGATAGATCACGGAAATGGCGAAACAAACTGACAACAGAGTTGAAGACTTTCTGGATACCATATTAGATATCAACAATATCCTTTTTTCCACATTAGATACAAAGTCCATATTGTATCTTATCGTAAAAAAGATATCTGAGGTCATGCATGTGGCAAGGTGCTCTATCATCCTTATTGACAAGGAGAGACATATCGGTAATATACTCGCTACCTTTGAAGATCCCGCCCTGGATACACTATCAATAGACCTCATAAAATATCCGGAGATTGTAAAATCTGTTGAGGATGAGGAGACTGTCATTATCCGTGATGTTGGTGTTGACCCTGTTATGAGAGGGGTTAGAGAAAATCTATTAGGGATGGGGATAAGGTCTATAATGGTTATCCCCATCCGTTACACAGAGGGCGCTATAGGAGCCCTCTATCTCAGGACATCAAGAAAGGATGCTGTATTCAGTGAACGGGATATCAAGTTGTGTCAGGTAATAGCAGACAGTGCGGCCGTGGCCCTTAAGAATGCCCATCTCTTTAATGTGATTAAAGAAGAGAAGACCCTGCTTGAGAAGATGGCTGTGACTGATGACCTTACAAGGTTATATAATCATAGATATTTTGTAAGAAGACTTGGTGAAGAGTTTAAAAGGGCGAGGAGATATAAGAACTCAATCTCCTGTGTCATGCTTGATATTGATAATTTTAAAAAGGTTAATGATACATATGGGCATCAGAGCGGCGACTGGGTGTTGCAGGAGGTTGCAAAGGTAATAAGAGACAGTGTAAGGGAGACAGATGTAGTGGCAAGATATGGAGGTGAGGAGTTTGCTGTTATCCTTCCACATACGGGAAGAGAGGACGCGATAAAATTGGCAGAACGTATACGCCAATCAATAAAAGGCTTCAGATTTGATGCCGTGGGAAACGGTGAGCAGATAACGGCAAGTATGGGGGTTGCTACATACCCCGATACTGAAATAAGGGATATAGATGACCTTGTACGAAAGGCTGACAACGGGCTGTATAAGGCGAAGAGTAATGGGAAGGATATGGTGGTTAGTTTATAGGGCTACCCTTCTAATGAGTAAATGAGTAGATGAGTGAATGAATGAATGAATGAATGAATAAACCCATCTACTCATCTACATTTGCTGGACCCTCTTTCTTTGACTGTTCCTCTCCGGATTTATATATGTCAATTATACTGATCACCTTGATGTTTGCAGACTCAAGGGCCTTCTTTATCTGCGTCATCTTTGCATCTTCCACCTTGACAATGTAGTTGATAGTCGCCATTCCGTCTCCTCCTCTGATCACTCTTTACTGTGCTGTAGAATGTATCAATATTGTTATTTAATGTCAACCGGATTTGAGGTCAGGTTTGAGGCCAGAGGGGTTGATTTTTGATAATTGACAGACTGGCAGTGAAAGGTCATAATTACCCGATGCGTAAGGCAATTCCTGTGTTACTTATCCTGTTGTTAATCATTGATAATCCTGTAAGGGGATTAATAATTACCTATGTAAAGACTCCGTATCTTAATGAGATCATGGGATGGTTAAGTTATTTCGGAAAGGGTTGGATACAGGGGCTTTTTTCCCTTTTTTTAATGTGTATAAGTTTCCTGTTCAAAAAAAATTCCAGGATGGCGGAGGCAGGAAAGAGGGGACTTTACTCTGTATTCATTGCAGGTATTTTGATCCAGGTTATCAAGCACCTGATTGGAAGGCCGAGGCCTAAGGTTATGGATGCGGTTGGATTCACTCTTGGACCTTCTTTTGCTGCCGGCCTTGATTCTTTTCCATCGGGCCATGCCGCATCTGCCTTTGCCTTCGCATCAAGTTTAACTGTGTTCTATCCTGGGATGAGATACCCGCTCTATATATATGCCGCCCTCGTCAGTTTCTCAAGGATTTACGTAGGTGCGCACTTTCCGTCTGATGTCTTCGCCGGGATCGTATTGGGACTCTGGGTTGGCCGGATAGTAACCACAAGAAGGTGGGAAGACATCAAAATGACGACGAAGAGGTACGCAGCGCCCTTGGGAATTATTGCATTGAGTATATTCCTCTTTTTTTATAACCTTGGTTTACCGGGTCTCTTTGATGTTGATGAGGCTGTTTATGCTGAATCGGCGAGAGAGATGATTGAGACCGGAGACTGGATTACCCCACAGTATAATTTTACGAACCGTTATGATAAACCTATCCTATTTTACTGGCTGATTACAGCGGCGTATAAAATCTTCGGGGTCACTGAGTTTGCCGCCCGTTTCTGGTCTGCCCTGTTTGGTGTTGCCTTAGTATTTATGTGTTATTTTATGCTTCATCGTCTGGGATATTCGGGATGGGGCGCTATTAGCGCCCTTATCCTCGCTACCTCACTGGAGATTATAGCGCTGTCACATGCGGCAATTACTGATATGACACTCACATTTTTTATTACTGCTTCTGTATTCTGCTTCTTTCTTGGCTGCACAGAAGTCGGCAGCCTTAAGAGATGGTGGTACTGGGGTTTTTATATGAGCGCTGCCCTTGCGGTCATTACAAAAGGCCCTGTAGGTCTAATAATCCCTCTCCTGGTCATCATTCCTTTTCTCCTTCTGAGCGGCCGGTTAATAGAAGGAGTCAAAGGGATGCGTATATTTTCCGGAGGCGCTATATTTCTGATAATTTCTCTCCCCTGGTATATTACGGAGATATGGATAAACGGGTGGGAATATATAGATGCCTTCTTTATAAAACACAATTTTACCCGTTATACCGGCGTAGTCTCAGGGCATGGCGAACCTGTCTATTATTTTATCCCTGTAATACTTCTTTTGTTCTTCCCGTGGAGTGTATTCCTGCCTTATGCACTGTATAAGTATTTCCCGCGGACTATGCCGAAGGGTCATCTTCAACGCAAAGAATCTATACTCCTTTTTTCTCTTGTATGGTTCCTGGTAGTCTTCACATTCTTTTCTCTCTCTAAAACCAAGCTGCCTGGCTACATAGCCCCTCTTTCACCTGCCATTGCGATCATGGTTGGCAGCATATGGGATGAGTATATGTCAGCAGCAAAAAAGACATCATTGCCGCATGGGCTTGTCTTCTCGCTATTTTCTTTAATCATTGTTGGCCTGCTTATTGCTGTCTGTATTGGTCTGCTCCCGACATTCCTGAAAGATTCAAAGACCATGTTTGCCCTTTTCAATGAGCCCATTGACTGGGGAGGCAGTTTGTACCTTATCAGTACCGCAATAGCCGGCGGGATATTATTCTTTTCACTTGCGGTGTGGCTGTATCAAAGGACATTTGCCTTCGGGGTCATGGTGGGGATGGTGACACTTGTCACATATCTCCTTTTTGCGTATTTGATGCCTGTGGCGGATAAATATCTCCAGTCTACCTTGAGAGATTTTGCAAGGGGAGCGAGTAATTATCTGGGTCAGGAGGGCACACTTGTTGTGTATGGCCTTAATAAACCGAGTATACTGTTTTATGCGAGACGCCCCGCAATAGTCCTCGGCGCAAGAGAGAGGGAGAGTTTGACTGAGTTGATAGAGTCTCCGGAAAAGGCATTCATTATCACAAAGAGTTCTCAGACAGAAGGCCTTATGGATCACCTGAATCTTCACATCGTATCTGAGCAGAGAGGCTACACACTCTCAACAAATAAACCGCCTGATTGGTTTAAACCTGTAGTGAGTCCTGAGCTGTGAGCACTGAGCTTGCCGAAGGGTCGAATAGTCGAAGGATCGAACTATTCAGGGATGAGGCAAGGTTAAGAGGGTATTAATGATTTCTGTTGTTATTCCTGTTTATAACGAGGCAGAAAATATTCCAAGACTTAACTCATCTATTCTTGAAGTATTGAGGAAGATGGGACAACCCTTTGAGATTATCTATGTAGATGATGGGAGCAGTGATGAGACCTTCGCCCTTCTTCAAAAAATCTGCTCACAATATGATAATGTAAGGACAATCAGACTGAGGAGAAATTTCGGCCAGTCTGCAGCAATGTCTGCCGGATTTGACCATGCAAGAGGAGAGATAATAGTTGCATTAGACGGGGATATGCAAAATGATCCGGCCGATATACCACGAATGCTGTCTAAGATAGATGAGGGCTATGATGTTGTCAATGGGTGGCGTAAGGACCGTAAAGACCGCCTTTTTTCACGGAGGATACCGTCTGTGATCGCCAACTGGATTATAGGCCTGACTACAGGGGTAAAGCTGCATGACTATGGATGCTCGCTCAAGGCCTACAGGGCGGAGGTGATAAAGAATATACCATTGTATGGCGGACTCCACCGGTTTATCCCTGCCCTTGCAAGCATATACGGGGCAAGGATCACAGAGATGCCTGTTGTCCACCACCCCAGACTTTATGGAGAGAGCAAGTATACCCTGTCACGGGCCTCCCGCGTGCTTATTGACCTTATTGCCGTGATATTCTTAAAATTCTTCCTGGAGAGGCCGCTTCATATCTTTGGATGGTCAGGTTTAATATTGCTGTTTGTGGGGACATTGATAGACGGTTATCTTGCAATACAAAAGATAGCATTCGGGGCGAGTCTTGCCAACAGGCCATTGCTCCTTCTCGGGACTTTGTTGATATTGGCGGGCCTGCAGATATTCAGCATCGGTATACTGGCGGAGATTCAGGTCAGGACGTATTATGAATCGCAAGGGAAGCCGATTTACAGTGTAAGGGATAGGATTAATTTATGAAACGCCCATGAACCAGGTGCTCACAAAGGATGATGAAAATCCCCCTCCCCTTAATCCCCTCCCTTGACGGGAGGGGGTGAGGGGGAGGGTGAACGAAGGACATTTTCAGATGAAAAAGGCTGTTACAACTTTACTCAAGGCAGCGGTTAGTATTGCCATCTTAGTTTATCTTTTTACGAAGATAGACCTTGGCGAGGTGTGGCATCTGTTCAAGCAGGTACATGTAAGTTATCTCATAGCGGCGCTCGGCCTTTATTTGGCCGGTCAGATCCTTTGTGCATACCGCTGGAAGGTGCTTGCGGGGTTGATGGATTTCCATAACAGGTTTAGAGAATTTTTGCTCTACTATTTTATTGGGATGTTCTTCAATCTGTTTCTTCCCACGTCCATTGGCGGAGACATAGGAAGATGCTATTATCTTGCGAAGGAAAGCAAAAAGACCCTCAAGGCCATTATTTCTGTTTTAGCGGACAGGGGGGCAGGTCTTGTTGTCCTTATTATGATAGCAGGTCTTTCCATCGTTATGGTTGAAGGAATTAGTATACCACCCCCCTTACCGGCAGGTATATTAACAGGCAGTACCATTGTGTTATTAGGTCTCTTTCTGCCGATGTTTGCCGGCAACTACCTTTCCAAACTTGGTGACAAACTTGGTGACAGACTGGGTGACAAGGTGGCGCTTCTTTTGACCTACTGGAGGAAACCTGTGCCCCTGCTGAAGTCTATAGGAATATCTGCCATATTTCATTCCATGATAGTAATGATTCACGTCTTGATAGGTCTTTCCCTCGGCCTGACGATTCCATGGAAATTCTACCTCTTTCTCATACCATTGGTAGTTGGTGCAAGTATGCTTCCTATCAGTCTTAGCGGGCTTGGTGTCCGGGAAGGGGCCTACGTATACTTTCTCTCCCTTGTGAATGTCCCAAGGGCGGCAGCCCTTACATTTTCCTTTAGCTGGTTTACAATAGTGGTCTTGGCAAGCCTGACCGGAGGGGTGGTATTTCTTGTGAATTCATTGGTTAGAGGTAAGAGGTAGGGCAATCCTTTAGGATTGCTTATTTTGCAGGGCTAAATCCTAAAC